>JALGWA010000279.1 GCA_025774425.1 bacterium | reverse complement strand
CAGGGGCTCGACCTCTTGTCGCTGCTCTTCCTCGACGAGGGCTCGCCGGTCATACTGGAAAAGCCCTCCTACCTCGGCGGCATACAGGCATTCGCACGTTCGGGCGCGGACATGCGCGGCGTCGGGATGGACGATGAGGGCATGGACCTGGCCGAGCTGCAGGAGACGCTGGCCGCCCTGGACGCGGAAGGCCGCGGGCCGCGCTTCATCTACACCATACCCGACTTCCAGAACCCGTCAGGGGTCACGATGAGCCTCGAGCGGAGAAGGGAACTCATACGCATCGCGGGCAAAAGGGAGATTCCCATCGTCGAAGACTCGCCTTACCGGGAGCTCAGCTTCACCGGCGAGGTTCTCCCCAGCCTCTGGACGCTGGCGGACGGCAAGGGCGTCATAATGATGAAGACCTTCTCCAAGGTGCTGTTCCCCGGCATGAGAATGGGGTGGCTCGTCGCCGAGACGGCCGTGATCGAGAAGATCGTGCTGCTCAAGCAGTCGGTCGATCTCTGCACGCCGTCCTTCACCCAGCTCATACTCGCCGAGTACATGAGGCGCGGCAGGATGAGGGAGTCGATAGAGAGGGCGATCGAATGCTACAGGCCCAGGCTCGAGGCCATGCTGACGGCGCTCGAGGAGCACATGCCCCGCGAAGTGCGCTGGTCGAAACCCACGGGGGGCATGTTCATCTGGCTCACGCTTCCCGAACACATCGACACCAAGGAGATATTCATGACGGCCGTCGAGCACGACGTCGCCTACGTCATAGGACGGCCCTTCCACTGCGACCATACGGGCGGCAACACGATGAGGCTCAACTACTCCTTCCCTTCGGTGGAGCAGATCGCCACCGGCGTGGAACGCCTGGCGGCGGCCATCAGGCAGGTTCTGTAGAAGGCGCGTGGACCCGCACGTCCCCGCGTGCAGGGTTCGGCGTGCCCGCGACGGCGAGGCGGGTGACAGGCGCGCCGGAAGCAATCCAGCGGCCCCGCCGCCTGTATCCTCCTCACCGTGGCCACGGCCTAGACCACCTGTCCGAACGCCGCAAGACGCATGGTCGCTGACCTCCCTGTCACTCGGCGCCCGTGGGGATGTAGACGCCTCCCGACCAGGCGGCCAGGTCCACCGTCAGCATGTTCACGCCGTCGCCCGGAAGCGTGGCGATCGTTCTCCGCCTGAGCACGTCGACGACGCTCGTGACGGCCGAATCCACCGGGATGCTCACCGTCTCGCGGCGCCCGCCGGCGTTCAGCACGACGAAAGCCTGTTCGTGCCTCGAGTAGCGCCTGTAGGCATAGACCTTCCCCTCGGCGAGCAGGGTCTCGAAACCGCCCAGGGCGAAGCATGGATGCGCCTTGCGGACCGCCGCCAGGTCGCGCACGAAGGCGTGCGTCGCCGCGCGCTCCTTCTCTTCACGCCATTTCCAGTAGAACGGCCGCCTGCAGTCGGGGTCTCCCCCGCCCTCCATGGCGACCTCGTCACCGTAGTAGATCGTGGGAGCGCCGACATAAGTCATGGAGAACAGCATGGCGAGCTTGTATTTCCGGATGTCCCCGCCGGCCGTCGTGAGGAAGCGCTCGGTGTCGTGGCTGTCGATGAGATTCATCATCGCCCGCGCGCCCTCGTCAGGGTACACCAGCCGCCCGGGGGCGAGTGCGCGGTCGAACTCGGCGGCCGTCATCTCGCCGTCGGCTATGAAGGCGATGACGGGATCGCGGAAGAACTTGTAGTTCATCACGGCGTCGAAACAGCGCCCGTTCACCCATCTCGTGGACTCACCCCACACCTCACCGACTATGTAAGCATCCGGCTTGGTCTGCTTGACTCTCCCGCGGAAGAGCTCCCAGAACCAGAAGGGCACGTCGGGCGCGACGTCCAGCCGGTAGCCGTCGACTCCCGCCTCGGCCAGCCAGAACCCGGTCACGTCGAGGAGGTGGTCGACCAGCGGGCGGTTGGGCCTGGCGTCATCGATGTCGGCGGCGTTCTGCTCGTCGGGTCCCGGTCTCGACAGGTCGAAGTTGAGATTGGGCATCTGCCCGAAGCCCCACCAGCAGTCGTAGTAATCGGCGGCGTTGAATGGAGCGTGCACCGGGCCTCCGGGCACCGGCCACTTCTTGAACTCGTACCAATCCCAGTACTCCGAAGCCGCTCCTTTCTCCCGGGCGTCGACGAAGGCCCAGAAGGTATGTCCCGTGTGGTTGAAGGCGAGGTCGATTATGACGCGGATGCCGCGGGCATGGCATTCCTCGACCAGGGCCTTGAACTCCTCGTTCGTGCCGAAATGGGGGTCCGCCTCCATGTAGGTCGCGGCGTCGTACTTGTGATTGCTCTTGGCCCGGAATATGGGGTTGAAGTAGATGCAGGTCACGCCGAGGTCGGCGAGGTAGTCGAGGTTCCGCCTTACGCCTTCGAAGTCGCCGCCGTAGAAGGAGTTCCAGTCGGGCTTGCCGTCTGTCTTGTAGGGGCTCTCCGTGAGGCCCGCGACGTCGTACCAGTCTTCGACCAGGTGGAAGTACTCATCGTTGGTCTTGCCCGTGGGAGGCAGCCCGGTCAACCCCTCGTAATACCACTCGGAAAAGTCCGGATCGTTTTCCTCGCTGCCGTTGGCGAAGCGCTCCGGAAAGATCTGGTAGATGACGGCCTCCTTGACCCAGTCCGGCGTCTCGAAGGCGACGACATCGTCCGGGTCGAACTCGAATGGCGCAACCTCGGAAGGCCGCCCCACGTGCGCTCCCCGGCGGTCGATTATGACCTCCGAACCGCCGTCGGCGATCCTGAAGAAGTACTCGAACTCGGCGGCGGCGACATCGGCCTCGTAGTAGTCGAAGGTCCCGTCGCCGTCGACGAGACTCATCGCGATGCAGTCTTCGCGCGGTCCGCGCAGGCACACCTCGACCCGCTCCACGTCCCCCGTGTAGGCGCGCACGCGCAGCCTCGCCCCGCCGCCGCGGCCGAGCGAGCGCTCCCAGGCGGCGTCGCCGTGGCCGAGATCCGCGGTCACTATGGAGCCGTCGCCGCGCCTCATGACCACGCTCTCGAAGGAATCGTCGACGACGATCACCGAGTTCCGCCCGCCGTAGCCGTCGGGTTCGAACTTCTCCGCTTTGCCGTCCGTGATCCACTCGCCGTCGGCGACGAACTTGTACTCGTATTCCCCGGCGGGAAGCAGCAACGTGGCGACCCACCTGCCCCCCTCGAGGCGCATCGGGGTGGCGTCGGTGCTCCAGCCGTTGAAGGTGCCGGCGAGGGCCACCTGCCGGTGCTGCCCTGCGGGCGTGTAGGCGAAATGCACCTTTTTCAGCGCCGCGGGAGCACGTCCATCCTGTGATGCAGAGACCGGGCGGGCGAGCGTGACTGCAAGCGCCGCCGTAA
>JALGWA010000278.1 GCA_025774425.1 bacterium | reverse complement strand
TATACATCGGGGACGCCTCGCGCAACACGGTTGGGGTGTTTATCCGGCACGGGCCGCGGCCGCCGGGGGAGCCTCCTTCCCCTCAGTCTCCGAGGCCGAGGACTCGGAGCACGGTGGGGAAGACGGCCGAGATCGGGAGGTCGCCCTCGGGGACGGGACGGTCCGAGTTGTAGAGCATGAAGACGCCGAACTGGGCGTGCCCGCCGGAGACCTTCTTGTGGGTGGTGGACGTACCGAGCGTTCCGCAGTAGAGCGTGCGGTCCACCCCGTAGGTCGGCTTGAGCTCGAATACGATATCGGGGTATCTGTCGGCGCCGCGGCCTGTGAAGCCGTCTTCGCGCCGCCGGGCGTAGAGTACGACCTGTTCGCCTCTCTCGTCCTTGAGCGACAGCAGCAGCGAGATCAGATTGTCTCTAAATGATTCATAGTCCCGCCCCGACGCCTCCACGAGCGGCCGGTTGATCTCTATCCCGCTGAACGACGTGCCGCCGCCGACGTCGGACACCCACGCGAGGCTGGAGCCCTTGTCGGTCGCGTACGAAGACGACTTGAGACTCTTGCGCTTGTCCTTGGGGATCATCTGGGCGACCCTGTAGACCCAGTCTTCGAGGTCCAGCTTCTGCATCACGGTCAGGAAGGTGTTCTTCGCTCTTTCGACGATGGCGACGGGGTTCAAGGGTCCGGCGCCGCCCCGCCTGCCGGCCAGGTAGCCTTCGCGCCGCAAGACCTCGTTCAGGAAGACGGCGTTGGGCGGCCTCATCCGGTGGCCGTGGTCGCTGACGATGAGAAGCGACTGGTCCGGGGAGATACGTTCCATGAAGTCGCCGATGATGTCGTCGAAGAGGATGAAGAAACTCCTGATCGCGTCCTCGAACTCGTTCCTGCCCGGGTAGGTCGGGTCCTCGGGGTCCATGTACCGCCACAGGTAGTGCATCACCCGGTCGAGCGTGAGGAAAGAGAGGAAGAAGAGGTCCCATCGCTCGCGCTCGAGCAGCTCGAGGCCGAATCTGGCCAAGTCGCGCGTCACGAATTCCGTGCGCTCGATGAAGCTGGGGATCTCGCTCTTACTGGGAAAGTCGGTCATGCCTCCGAGCTCGGGTATGTCGTATGTAGTGAGGATCTCCGGCGGCTCCGCCTGGACTTCCCCCGTGACGAACACCGGCCCGTTGACCATGACGCCGTTGAGCTTCCACACCGGGTACGCGAGGAGCGGGTTTATTACGCAGACCCTCTTGCCGGCGTCGCTCGCCCTGTCCCAGAAGGTCTTTCCGACGAGGGCGCTCGTGTCCAGCGAGGATCTGGCCTTGAAATCGAGATAGTCCATCGTCTCCACGATGCCGTGCTCCCAAGGGTGCATGCCCGTGAAGATGGTGACCCAGGCCGGGATGGAGTCCGGGGGCCTGGTCGACTCGAGGCGGCGGTAGGCTCCGGTCTCCATCACCCTCGACATGTTGGGAAGGTCTTGTTTCCACTTGCGGATGAGGTCCGGGTCCAGGGCGTCTATCCCCAGTATCACGAGCCTGCTCAAGCGACCACCTCCTCGACCTCCCTGCGGATCGCCGCCTGCACCTCGTCTATGGGCTCGGTCGCGTCGACGACGGCGGCCCCCACGCGTTCGGCGATGATGTGATAGACGGGGCGGCGCGACTCGAGGTACTCGACGGACGGTATGTCGTCCTTGCGCTGCATGGCCACCTCGGGCGGGAGATCCAGGAGCACGACCCTGTCGGGTTCCGGAAAGAGCCGGACGAGGCGCGATTCGAGAAGGCGCCGGGTCTCGGAGCCGCCGCTGCCGAAGGCGGAGTCTATGTCTATCATGGAGTCGTAGACGTAGCGGTCGAGTATGATCGTCGTGACGTCCCGGGGCAGCCGCCGGAGCGCGTTCCGAAAGCTTATGTAATGGTCGATGAGCGTCGAGGAACGCCACAGGCTGCGGAGGAGGGGGTTCCTGAACATCGACTGCTTGGACCTCGTGTACCTCTCGTAGGTCCCGCGCTCCGTGATTCCCTCGCCGCGCTTGCGCTCGCGCGGCCCCCGGAGGACGGCCTTGCCCAGCCGGATCAGGGGAGCCGTTATGTAGGATTCGCCCCGCATCCATATGACTTCGGCCCTTATGCCCCTGGAGGCGAGCCATTCGGCGAGAAGGTTGGCCTGCAGCGTCTTGCCGCTTCCGTCGAGGCCCATCAGGACGATCATCCTGCGCTTCATCCGATCTCCTCGTCCATGGCGGTCAGGATCTCGCGGGCGGCGTTGTCCCAGGAAAGCTCCTCCACGAGTCGCCTCGTCGAGGAGCGCTCGAGCGCCATGGCCCTCCGGAACTTCTCCCGGAAGTCGGCCTCTCCGGTCGAGATGAAGAGGCCGTCCCGCTCACTGAAAAGGTCCGGGATGCCGCCGAAAGCCGTGGTGACCACGGGCAGGTCGGTGGCCATCGCCTCGAGCACGGAAAGCGGAATCTCGATCGCGCCCTTGACGTCGACGGTCGGGAAGACGTAGCAATCCGCCAGGCGGTAAACCTCCTCGATGTTTCTTATGAACCTGTCTATCACGGTGACGGACTCCCGGCCGAGCCACTCGCGCACCGCGGGGTCCGGGGTCGTGCTCGTGCTGGTGACGACGGCGAGCCTGGTCCCGTCCAGGGGCAGTGTCTTCAGAAGCTCGAGATTGCGCCTGGCCGATACGTGGCCGATGTGAAGCGCGATCCTGCCGCGGCCGAGGCCGTATTCCTCCCTGAGGCGCTCCTTCTCGCCGGGAGCGGCCGGCCTGAATCTCCCCGTGTCCACCCCCAGCGGGACGCGCCTGGCTCGAATCCCCGCTCTCTCCATGATCGCCCGGCTCTCGGCCG
The DNA here is from genome assembly GCA_025774425.1 of bacterium. Taxonomy (GTDB): domain Bacteria; phylum Arandabacterota; class Arandabacteria; order Arandabacterales; family JALGWA01; genus JALGWA01. The sequence continues at coordinate 533 of JALGWA010000278.1, read as the reverse complement.
ACAGCACGAGCACCAGCCCGGGGCGCATCAAGGAGATGAGACCGCCGGCCAGGGCCGAGAAGCGGCGCCTCTGCAGGGAGAGCACGACGACGGGCTTGCCCCCCGACTGCACGCCGATCGCCCGGGCCCTGGCCATGCTCATCGCCGTGGCCGAAGTCCGGGGGATGTAGAGAACAGCGTCGCATTCGAGCCGCTTGAGGGCCCGCGAAAAGCCGCCGCCGATGAGGAGCTTGTTGGTCGGCAGATCTTCCACCTCGAAGGGGACCCCGCCGCGCCCCGACGCGAAGACAGTCGCGGGGCGCCTCGCCGCTATCGCCGCGGCGATCTCCGCGGTGGCCTTCTTGAAGCCCTCGTCCAGCGGCGGGGAGATGTCCTCGCTCACTATGGCTATCTTATCAAGACTCATATCGTTTCCGCCCCATTCTATTTGGTGCCGCAGGGCCGGTCAAGCCCACGTTGGGGTCAGAGCTCGAATTGCACAGGGGTCTGACCCCATCAATGCACAGGGGTCTGACCCCATCAATGCACAAAGA
>JALGWA010000277.1 GCA_025774425.1 bacterium | reverse complement strand
ACGAAGTCGACCTCGAGGCGCTCAACGATCTTCTCGCATGTGACATTGCCCCTCGGCTTCATCAACTCGGGGATGTCATCATCGCCGTGCCCGAACTGGCCCGCCGGTCCAGCCGAGACCGCGGTCCAGCCGAGCAGGATAAGGGGAGCAACAAGAGCTATGAGCCATTTCGATCTCATGACAAACGGCCTCCACATCCTCTCATACTCCACTATAACCCCGTGCGGGGATTACGTCAACAAGTTTCCCGGGGACTCAGAGGCCGCCCTTTGCTTCCTCCCTGGCCTTGCACTTGATGCACAGTCTCGCCGACGGCACGACCTCAAGCCGTTTGACCCCTATGATCCTGCCGCAGGCTTCGCATATGCCGTAACTACCCTCCTTGAGCTTCTCGAGGGCCATGTCTATCTCCCTCAGCATGTTGACGCCGTACTCACCGAACTTGAAAGCCATCTCCTTCTCCAGCGACGCCGACACGAGATCGCCGACCTCCGGGAAGGTGCGCCCATGGGCTTCGACCGTCTCCTCCCTCGCCTTGCGTATCGCGGCCAGTATCTCCACCCTGCGCTGCTCGAGCATGGTCCGCAGCTTCTCCATTCTGATCTTTGCAGCTTTTGACATCTTCTTGCGGCTTACCGCCGTCTTACGGCCTCCCGAAGCTCCGCGCCGCGCGGTGCCGCTGCCCGCCCCGCGCACCCGCCCGGGCCCGGTTGATTCGCGCCGGACGCCCGCGGCCTGCTTCCGGCGCTTGGCCGTGGTCTTCCTTGCGGCCTTCTTCGCGGTCTTGGGGCGCTTCACGGCCCTCTTCTTCCCGCCTGCAGCCTTCTGCTTGCGCTTCGTATCCCCGGCCGAACGGGTCTTCACCCGCCGCTCGGTCTTGCTGCTGCGTTTCGAGGTGCCTCTTTCCCTCGCCACGGCGTCATCCTCCTAACCGATCATCACCCGCTCGTTGGGGTACTTGTAAGTCTGTTCGTGCACTCTCTGGCTTATGGCGAGGCCCAGCGTCAGCGGGCCTATTCGTCCGAGAAACATCGTGATGATTATCGCCACCTTGCTGGCCGGCGTCAAGCCCTGGGTGATGCCGCGTGAGAGGCCCACGGTGCCGAATGCGGACACGGTCTCGAAGAGAATATCCATGAAGCCCGTCCGTTCATAGGTGGAAACGACCACGGACGTGGCGAAGACCAGCCCGACGGACAGCATGACGACGCATATGGCCTTGGTCACGATGTCGCTGGGTATGGCCCTGCGGAAGACCTCGACATCCCGCCTGGCACGCAGCATGGACCTCAAGGTGGCTATGAGCACGCCGAAGGTGTTGGTCTTGACACCGCCCCCCGTGCCGCCCGAGGACGCCCCCACGAACATCAGAAAGACCATCACGAGGGCGGTCGGGACTGCAATGGCGCTCATTCCCAAGGTGCTGAAGCCGGCCGTCCGGGCGGTCACGGAGCTGAAGAAGGCCGAAAGCACCCTCTCGCCCCCGTTGAAATCCGCCATCGAGCCGTCGGCTTCGAGGGCGTAGAAGGCGGTCGTACCCGCGGCAAGAAGCAAGCCGGAAGTGATCAGGACGATCTTGGTGTGCAGATTGAGCCTCGGCCTGGGCCTGGCGCCCCGCACCAGGCCTACGAAGTAGCTGAAAAGGTTGGACAGCGCGATGAACCCCAGGCCGCCCAGAATGATCAGCACGGCGAAGGTGAGCACGACATCCGGCCTGGACCTGAAGCCCTCGAGGCTGTCGGAGAAGAGCGAGAACCCGGCATTGCAGAAGGCCGATATCGAATGGAAGAGCGAGTAGTAGAACGTCGTCATCGGGCTCGAGAAATCCCTCGCCCAGATCCTCGAAAGCAAGAGCACGCCGGCGGTCTCGAAGATCACGGTGATGAGCACTATGTTGCGGAGCAGGCGTGTAACCTCGCCGATGAAACTCGAATCGAGTATGTCCGTGAGCATGGCCCGCTCCCTCATGCCGATGCCCCGGCCGATAGCGGCGGCCGAGAAGGCTACGAGGCTCATTATGCCGATACCGCCCAGCTGGATGAGAAACAGTATGATCATCTGGCCGAAGCGAGAGAAGAACGAACCCGTGTCCACGACGATGAGGCCCGTCACGCAGGTCGCGGATGTGGCGGTGAACAACGCGTCGATGAAGGACATCGACTGCCCGCTCGCCGTCGCCCGCGGCAGGAGCAGCATGAGCGTCCCCGCCGCCACCACGGTGCCGAAACTCGCGAGCACCATCTGGGGCGGCGAGATCTTGAGCCTGGCTATGAACCGGTTGGCGTCGATCGTCTTGGTGAACAGGGCAAGGCCCATGTAGATCTGCATCGTAACGATGTATGCCTTTGTAAGGGAGACGATATTGAGCTTGACCAGGTAGGTCTCCATGACAGCCGTCCGGGAGAAGAAGCGGATGAGGACAATCTGGGTCATGAAGAGGAAGATGAAGAGAAAGTCCACCCAATGCGACTTGAGGTAATCCAGCCTCTCACGGCTCATTCCCAGCCTTATGAAGTTCTCCGCGATGAAAAACACGATGATACCGACATCGACATAGATCAAATAGCCGAGGAATTTCTGGGGCAGATAGAGCCCGTACTGGGCGATCAGGGAGGCCGCGGCCAGACCCGCGGCCACGACGAGCAGTCTCGTCAGAATCTTCTCGATAGTCTCTCTCACGGATCTTCCACCGGAGCCGGGGTCAGTCGCAGATGAAAACCGCCCCGGCGATCACCGTCGTCCAGACCCCTCTCTGGTCGCCGATCGCGGATTGCGTGACATTGGTCGTCTTCACGATCTTGCCCGATATCTTCCAGATCTCGCGCTTGTTGTCCCAGCTCTCGTCCGGATCGAACTCGACACCGAGAATCGTGGCGAGCATCGAAGCAGCGAGATCCTCGGCGTAGTCGCCGGCCTTCTGCTCCGTCTCCCCGAAGCTGTGGTACTCCGCCAGGTAGCCAGCCTGCTTCCTGTCCTTCGGTATGGCCACGCCGACCGAGGCCGCCACCAGCCTGCGGGGTTCGTTGGTGGCGTTCTCGCTGAGCACCGCGTAGGTGATGCCGCCGGGAGAGAGCAACGCGAGTCCCCGCGACTTGGGAATCAGCTTGCAGCCCGGCGGGAAGATACTCGAGACGCGGACCAGGTTCAGCTTGGCGATCCCGGCGTTCCGGAGGGCCATCTCGAAACTCGTCAGTTTGTCCCGGTCGCGGCCCACGCCCTTGGTGAGGAACATCTTCTCAGGAACCATCTCGCCTTCCCTTTCGGCCAACGCAGAATATTGGTGCAAGCGCAGGTGTTTGTCAAGCCCTTATTCGCCCCGCCCGCATGCATACGGTCCCGGGCGCAGGCGGCCTTGTCAAATTGGCAGTTTTTCCG
>JALGWA010000276.1 GCA_025774425.1 bacterium | reverse complement strand
CCTCGAGATCTCGCCGAGACTGCCGCTGAGGTCACCGGCGACCAGGTGATAGATAACGCCGCCTATGCCGCAGTAGGCCGTGGGAACCAACACCCGCAGAGTGAATCTCCCGGCGGGCGAGGCGTTTCTCCCCAGATAGACGGCCCGGTCCAATCCTATGGTGGCGCCGGAGGCGAAGAGCAGAAAGCGCACCATCCCATAGGGACCGGGGCGCCCGACGGCCGCCCCCCAGATGACGCTCGATAGCAGTATGAGAATGGCCGCATCCCGGGCCCTGAGGTATCTCGAGGCCGCCGCTAGGAGGGAGAAGGCGAACCCGTAGGTTACGAAGAGGGCGAAGTCCCTCTCCCCGACGAGGGCCATCGCGCTGAACGCGCCGGAGTGGTTGAGGATAAGGGCCACCACCAGAGTGGAGATCGCACCGAAGACGGTGAGTATGCACACCTTGAGTTCGTCGGGGATACGCCTTGCCAAAACATTCACCTTCCGGACTGTCGGTGAGATGTTCCCACCAAAGGCGGCGGGAGTCAAGCGGGTTTACCGAGAAGCCCGGGGCGGCGCCGTCAGCGCTGGGCGATCTCCTTCCAGCCTATCTCGATATAGTTCAGGTACTGGCCGATATAGTACGACAAGGCCTCGCTGCTGTAGAGGATGCACGGGCTGCCGCCCGAGAAGGCGTAATCGCTCTCTCCTCTCACCATGACGGCGCCGATGATCGATGGCGTCCCGGTTATCTTGAAGTCCCCCTCGACGTAGATGAGGCCCCTCCATGTGAAGTTGCCGGCCGTGGCGAAGTCCCCCGTCACATAGATGAGACCGCTTCCACCGCCGTTGTTCCACTTGGCCTCGCCCGAGGCGGCGTTGTCGATATAGGTGATGCCGTCCTGGGGGTCGGCCTGGCCGGCCGCCGTGTAGTCGGGATTGGCGAGAATGGCGTCGACCATCGCCTGGTCGATACCGAGGGCCTCCGCCAGCGTATAGAACTCGTTCGAGGACGCAGTGTCCTCGGGTGCGGGCTCCCCGGCGAGGTCGGTCGATCCCCTCTTGTCGATCTCGTCGCCGGTCGTCATGACCGCCGTGAGACATCCCGTCGCCAGGCAGTTGGTCCTGTTGCTGCAGCGCTCCCAGTTCCGGCAGTTGGGGAGCATCGTATAATGTGGCGTGTCGAAGGCGTGGTCGTGCCCGCAGACCGTGACGTTGCCCCTGACGTCGACTCCCTTGTCGCACATCAGCGCGGCCCTGACATTGGGATTGAGCGGGAACCTCACCGCCTCGGTGAGAATGGTCCGCTGGGCCGTGGCCCTCCACCCGGTCACCGTGATCACTTCCACCGGCGTCCCGCTGGTGAAGTTCTCTGGAGGGTACCTTGAACCGTCGTAAAGAACGATCTCGCCGGCCTCACGAACGCCGTCGTCGTCCAGGTCCTTCCACTTGTGCTCAATGGTGATCGCGAGGTCGGGATCGGAAGCGGAGCTGTACTCCAGCCAGTCGTAGCTCGGCTGCAGCGTCACGGTATGTACGTCGCTCCCCACGGCTGCGGGTTCGCTTCCGGGCTCGGCAAGGAAGATTCTCACTCTCCAGTTTGGATCCGGCGGATGCGAGGTATCAGCGACGGCGGCGTTGATCGTCGAACCGTTGACGTACATGTTGGTCGGGTTGGGAAGCGAGAGCCTGTATAGAGCCTCCTCAACACCCGCTTCGGCGACATACAGCGCCTGTACGTCCTGGCACTGATTCCTCGAAATGTCCGTGTCCGTCCTCGTAAGAATCGCCATGCCCGAGCCGAGCACCAACAGGGCTACGACGATCAGAATGGCGAACACCAGTGCGGCCCCACTCTCGTTTGATCCTAACATCGCCACGCACCTCAGTCATTGAAGAACACGACCACCTTGCCCTGGCTCAGAGATGTCCTCGTACCGACGGCAATGTCCTGTTCCCAATCCTTGTTGAAGTCGTCTATTGCAAGCGTAATGACCTCGCCTATGTTCGGGCTGGCCCATGCATTGCCGGAAGACGGCATGTAGCCGTAACACTGGAACACCTTCAGGTACCCGGAATAGTCACCGACGGTCCTCACGCCGACGGCGATATCCGGGTACACGTCCCTGTCGAAATACTGGACGCCGACGCACATCACGTCGCCGTTGAAGTAGGCCGTGTCGGAGGGCTCGTAGTAGCCGAACTCGTTGAGGAAACCGAAGGTCCCGTCGCCGTTGTTGTGCCAGATCTCGACCACGCCTGTGCCCGCACCCAAAGTAGTGCCCACTATGATGTCCTCATCGCCGTACGAGTCCTCTTTCATGTCGGCCACGGCTACGGCGTTCACCTCGCCGGTGGTCTCGATGGTGCCGTAGTAGGTGAACTTGCCGTTGGGCGCGCCGCTGTCCCTGAATATCTCGACGGCCCCCCAGCCGTACCCGAGCGAGGTCCCCACCACGATGTCCGGCGCGGGACTTCCGACGAGATAGCCCGTCGCCAGTGCGCGGACCTCCCCGAGGACATGCGCACCCGCCATGTCGTAGACATCCTCCGCCCCATGCGTGAAGTTGCCGGAGCCGTCGTTGAACCATACCTCGAACTTGCCCGTCCCGGCGACCGTCCTGGTCCCGATGACCGCATCGAGATCATCGTCCGTATCCGCATGAATGAGCTTCGCGGCGAGCACGTCGCCCATCCCGCTCGAAACGAAGTAGGAGCTCGGCAGGTCGGGGAACTCCCCCTTGTCGCCGCCGCCGCTCACGGTCAGCCATACCAGCGTCTTGCCCGAGGAGGAGGTCAGCCCCGTGATGACGTCGTCATACCCGTCGTCGTTGAGGTCGCCGCCGTCTATCGAAAACACGTCCTCGGCGGGGTTCCTGCTGAAGCTGGGGCTCTGGTCGAAGATGCTCGCATTTGGCGTGCTCGAATTCTTCCACTTGTTGTACCACACGTTGAGGTTGTTTATTCCGGTCGAGTACTTGGTTCCGAGCACGATTTCCTTGTCGTTCTTGTTGTCCTCGTTGAGATTCGCCGACGTGATGGAGAGAGCGCGCTGCGTTTCCCCGAGCGTGATGACCGTGAAGCTCAGCTCGGACTCGAGTATGTCGCCGAAGTTCACCGTAGTCGTCGAGTCCGGCGCGACGCGCACCCCGGTCACATTGTTGACGGTCGTCGAAATGTATCCTCCGAGGTCGCTTTCGGTCACGTCGTACGTGCCCGAGGGCACGGTCAGCGAGTAGTTGCCGTCCGCGTCGGTCAGCGTGGTGTCTCCCGTGCTCAGGCTGATCGTCACGCTGCTGATGCCGTCCTCCCCGTCGTCGAGAAGACCGTCCTCGTCCTCGTCGAGGAACACCTTGCCCGCGATCGTCCCGGTTTCAGTCGCCGGAAGGAGGCCGAAATC
>JALGWA010000275.1 GCA_025774425.1 bacterium | reverse complement strand
TCGATGTCCGTCGCGGGGAACTCTTCTGCTTTCTTGGACCGAACGGGGCGGGCAAGACCACGACCATCAACATGTTGACCGGGCTCGCGAGGCCTGATTCGGGAACCATCCGAATCGCCGGTCTCGAAACCACCCTGGATCCCAAGCCGGCGCAGCACCTCATCGGGGTCGTCCCGGATGAGAGCAACCTCTATCCGGAGTTGTCGGGTTTCGACAATCTTTGCTTTTGCGCGTCGCTGTATGGCATGCGAGGGCGCGTGCGGCGTGCCCGCGCGCAGGAGCTGCTGCAGGCCTTCGGGCTTGAAGAGGCGGCCGACCGCAAGTTCGCCGGCTACTCGAGGGGCATGAAACGCAAACTGACGATCGCAGCGGGCATCATTCATGAACCCGAAATCCTGTTCCTCGACGAGCCCACTACGGGCATCGACGTATCCAGCGCGCGCCAGATCAGGCGGCTCATCGCCGGACTGCATCGTCGAGGGACGACGATCTTCTTGACGACCCATTACATCGAGGAAGCCGAGAGGCTGTGTCAGCGAATCGCGTTCATCGTCAAGGGCCGGATCGTCGAGATCAACACCCTCGCCGAGCTCCTGCAGCCGGTACAGCAGAAGCAGGCGATGTTGATATCCGTTTCGAATCCCGGTGACGGCCTCTGGGGCAAGCTCGCCGCGGCGTTTCCCGAGCTCGAGTTTCATGCGGTGTCGTCGGACCAGGTCCGCGTGGAGTCCGCCGGGCCTATCGGGATCGGTCCTCTCGTGCGGTTCATTGAGAGCAGCGGCGCCGAGGTCATGGAAGCGCGGCGCGTGCGCGCCTCTCTGGAGGACGTATTCGTGCGCATTACGGGCATCGAGCTCAACGCGATGACCAAGGAGAAGGAGAAGACCGGAGGCGGGCGATGAAACTGTGGATCGCCTTCTCGAACATCGTACTCAAGGATATGAGGGCCTATTACCTCAAGCCGCCCAACATCAGCTGGGGCCTGGTCTTTCCCGTGGCATGGACGGGCATGTTCTTCATCAAGTCGGGCAGCGGTATGGAGAGCATCCTCACGCTGCTTCCGGGCGTAGTGTCGATATCAATCCTTTTCGGTACGACTTCCATGCTGGCCGTGACCGTCACGTTCGAGAAGAAGAACCGCTCGTTCGACCGCCTGCTGCTCGCCCCTATTCCTCTCGAGCTTCTCATGCTGGCCAAGACGAGCGGAGCGATACTGTTCGGCGCAGTGAACGCCTTCGTTCCGATCGTTCTGGCGATGTTTCTGATCGGGCATTCTCACATCGCCTGGGCGGAGGTGCTGCCGGCCATAGCGTTGATCGCGGTCTCCTCGACTTTCCTCGGCCTGTTCATCGCGGTCTCGGTGAGCGAGGTCTTCGAAGCCCAGACGTTTTCCAACTTCTTCCGCTTCCCGATGGTTTTTCTCTGCGGGCTGTTCTTCCCGGTCGCCTCTTTGCCTGTGTTCCTGCGGCCGCTGTCCTATCTGTTTCCCTTGACCTACGGCGCCGACATTCTCCACGGCGCGATCCACGGCGGGAACATGCTCCCCGTCTGGGTCGACTTCTGCGCCCTCGCCGGTTTCTGCGCGGTGCTGTTCTACGTGAGCCTGAGAAACATACACAAGAGATGGATCATCTGAACACGCCGTTCCCGCCCGGCCTCACCGGCCGCCCCCCGTCGTCGGCCGCGCGCGTGCGATCTTCCTCAATAGGCCGACCGCCGGGTTGAGGCGCGGCACCGCCTGCATGTATTCGCGGTAGCTGTCTCCGAACTTGCGGACGTCATAAGTATCCTCGGCGAAGGCGGCGCGCACCGCCAGAAGGGCCGATGGCGCGCACAGGGCGAGCACCGGGGCCGTCGGCCTCATGAGGGCGATCCCGACAGCCGCGAGAACGACACCGAGCTGCATGGGATGGCGGACGAGGCCGTGGAGCCCGCCCGTCCAGAGCACCGTCGTATCCTCCCAGCCCCTTTCCGGTTCTCCCCTCGCCCGCAGTGAGACGGCGGCGACGACCGAGACGACGATGGAGACCAGGCAGAGGGTCAGGCCGGACGCCTTCACCCATCCCGGCGTCGTCACGAGAGGAGGGGCTTGGCCCCACACCCAGAGGGTGTACGCCGATACCCACAGGCACGTGACGGCGGCCCCGAGTTCGATCTCGAACTCGACGCGCTTGCGGACGGCCGGGATCAGCCAGTGCATTGCGAACGCGGCGATCCCGGCTGCGACTGTGACCTCAGCAAGCATGTGCACTCCTCGACGGCGGGCGCCCTGACTCGTTCTTGTCGGGGTCCGGTCCGCACCAAGTCGCGGCGCCGTTCCCCGATCCCTCGGATGGGCGCCCTTGCCTGCCGGATACAGCATGAGCGGACGATTGTCAAGACCTCTCTGACACGGGTTTCGCGGCCCTCCGCCGCTGTCCCGGCCGCTTCGGGGATGCCCTTGTACATGTCTCGTTCGCGGTTGCCGGAGAGGTTGACAAACCGCCGGGGATGTGTTCTCCTTCTCGCGCATGCCGGGCGTGGCTGCACCCGTGCTTGGCGGGGTGCGGGAAGCCGATCTTATCCATGGTACGCAGGGTGCCGCGCCGCCTGATCTTTCCGCGCACACGGAATCCGAGAAGACCACGGCCGAACTCGAGCAAGGAGGCACTGCACGTGCAGTGTGTTTCGCGGCTCGCCGGGAGGGCGACATGAGCGACTTCGATTTCGACGTCATCGTCATTGGTTCCGGAGTCACAGGCCAGACCGCCGCCGAGGAGATCGCCGTTGGGGGGCGTCGTGTCGCCGTCGTGGACAGACGCGAGTTCGGGGGCACATGCGCCCTTCGCGGCTGTGACCCCAAGAAGGTGCTCTTCTGCGCGGTCGAGATCGTCGAACGCGCGGCCGCGCAGAAGGGGCGGGGTCCCGTCGGCGATCTGCGCATCGCCTGGTCGGAGCTGATCGCGTTCAAGCGCACCTTCACCGATCCGGTGCCGCGGAGGACCGAGGAGGCGATCACCTCTTCCGGCGCGGTGATCCTGCGCGGGGCCGCGAGATTCACCGCGCCCGGCGCCGTGTCGGTGGACGGGAAGACGTATACGGCCGCGGACCTCGTCGTCGCCACCGGCGCCCGCCCGAGGGCGCTCGGGATCCCGGGTGAGGGCATGGTCATGACCAGCGAGGACTTTCTTGCGCTGGAGGCCCTCGGCGACAGGGTGTGCTTCATCGGCGGCGGATACATCAGCTTCGAGTTGGGGCACATAGCCGCCGGCGCCGGCGCGGCGGTGACGATACTGCATCGGGGAGAGCGGGTGCTCGAGCGATTCGATCCCGACCTCGCCGGGATGCTTGCACGCGGCTACCTGGACGTGGGCATCGATGTGCGGGTGAACGCACCGGTCGTCGCCGTC
>JALGWA010000274.1 GCA_025774425.1 bacterium | reverse complement strand
GCGCCGTCTCATTGCCGGGGTCGAGACTGAGGACCTTTTCCCACACATCGACGGCGCGGTCGAGGCTGTCCATCTCGGCGTAGACGACGCCCATGTTGAGGAGGATGTCGGTGTTGCACGGATCGAACTTGATTATCTCCTTGAAGTTCTTGAGAGCCTCGAAGTAGCGGCCCGATCGGTAGAGGGCGTTGCCGAGCTTGAACCTCAGACGCACATTGCCCGGGTCGACGGCCGCTTCTCTCGCGAGGAGGGCGGCCGCGTCCTCGTGCCTATCGAGCTTGCTGTAGCAGTCGGCGAGCATTATGACGGTCGGCGCGTTGTAGGGGTTGGACCTGAGGGCGGTCTCGAGGGCGGCCGCGGCCTCTTCGTATTGTCCGAGCTCGAACCGGGCGCGCCCGAGCGCCGAGTAGGTGACGAAGTCTCCGCCGACATACTCGATCTCCTTCTCCAGCTCCCTGGCGGCGGCTTCGGGCGCATCGAGCTCCATCAGCGCTATGCCCTTGAACTGGTGAAGTCGGGGCTCGTACGGATAGAAGCGTTCGACGGCGCCCAGTTCGTCCAGCGCTTCCCCGGGCCGCTCGAGGTAGGTCAGGAGAGACGCCTCCTCGATGCGGAGCCTGGGGTCTTCCGGGTCCAGCCGGGTGGCCTCCGTCAGCGTGGAGAGCGCCGCCTCAGGCTTGCCCGTGGTTGCGTAGAACTTGGCGAGCGACAGCCTCGCGCGGCTGAAGCCCGGGTCCGCCGCGATCGCCCGGTCGTACGCCTCCCGGGCCCGGTCGAAGAGTGACTCGTTGGCGTAGATATCGCCGAGTATCATGTAATGCCTCGCTTCGCCCAGGGGCACCGACGGCAGCCGCGAGAGCAGGACGGCGGCGACGGCGACGCCCGCAACCCAGGCCACGGCCCGGGCGGCTCTCCGGCGGCGGAAATCGTCTACGACCTCGACGATGACCCTGCCGCCGAAGACGGCCAGGAAGGGCAGGAGCAGCATCTTGTCCGCGTCGCTGACGAGAAAGCCGGCGGCGGCCAGGGGGTAGAAAAGTGCAAGCAGGGTCAGGGAGGATGAGCGCCGCCTGGTGAAGGCCAAGAGCCCCACGAGCCCGAGCGCGGCGAGCGCGACGAACGGGAGCGAGAGGTTCCGGAGTAGAAAGCAGTACCTGCCGACGAATCTCGAGTCGACATTGGGGCTGGGAGGGGAAGGTCCCCACACTATTCCGAGCTTGCGGGCGAAGTGACCCAGGAAAGCGGACGGCGAACTGAAGAAATCGTCGAATGCGCGGTTCAGCCAGTAGCGCCCGGAAGCCTTCCTTCCGAGCGGCTGGCCGCCGTCGATGCGCGCGAAGCGCAAAGCGTCGCGTTCCCCGTCGGTCAGGTCGGTCTCGGCGTAAGCGCGCGAGGCGCCGCCCCGGCCGCCGAGCGTGATCACATAGTAAGGCCGCTTCTCGGCCCCGCCCGTCGTGTTCGAACCCAGGAAGGCATGCCAGCCGGCCCTCGTGGGAAGAACGGCGGCGTCCTCGGACTCGAGCAGGAAGGCATTGTAGCAGACCGGCGCGGCGAGGAAGCCGACGAGCACGAAGATCGCACCCCAGCGCAGCCTGGCACGGCCCTCGAAGAGCAGGGGCAACAGCCATGCCGCGAGGACGGCGACCGCCAGGAACTTCGAAAGGAACGCCACTCCGAGGAAGAGGCCGGAGAGCGCCAGCAGAGCATACCGGCCGTCGCCCCACGCTCTCACCAGGAGGTAGGAGCTCAGCACGACGAGGAACACGACGAGGGTGGTCTCGTTGAGTTCGCCGGTGAAGAACACGGCCAGAGCGGCGAAGCAGAACAGCAGGCCGGCCGCGGCGCCGGCCGCCCGGCCGAAAAGCCTGGCCCCTATCCCGTATACCAGGAGCGCGGTCAGGCCGCCGACCGCCGCCTGCACCAGTCGGACGGCCGTGAAGCTCTCCCCGAACAGACTGTAGAGAGCGGCGAGGAAGAAGGCATACCCGGGTTCCCTGAAGGGCACGGCCCCGTCGAGCCAGGTGGCCTGCACCTTGAACTGGGCCCATTGGTGGAAGAAGCCTGAGTCCAGCACCGGGTGATAGTAGAAGGGAAGGTCGCGCACCTGGAAGGTGAAAGCCGATCTCACGAGCACGCCGACCGCCAGGATCACGACGGGAATCAAGTATCCCTTTTTGGGCATCGTCACTTTCTCCTCAAGACGCCGTAGAATACCTCATAGGTGCCGCGGCCGCCGGAGAACCAGACGGTCGGGAAGTCGCCGTCGCGGTCGAGGGCGAGCGAGGGATAGCGCGTCATCGCCCGTCCGACCATCAGCTTCTGCAAGGGACCCCACTTCTCGCCGTCGTGGCAGCGCAGGCTCAGCGAGTAATCGCCCGTCCCGGTGTCCAGGCCCTCCCACGCGACCACGAACATGCCGTCCGGTCCCGCGCATACGTTGTGGTAATAGCCGACATCCGTCTCGTTGAGCTTCGTCTTGCCGTACCACTCGGTCTCGTCGAAGAAGGCCGCGTAGACGGGATGGTCCCCGTCTTCGGTGCGATCGAACCAGGCGATTCCCCAGCGCCCCGGTGCGATGTACGCACACGACATCCGCCAGGCCTTCTGGCTGCCCCGGGATACGGTCTGCGTCTCCCGCCAGGCTTGGCCGTCGTAGAACTTGCTCTTGACGTCGAAACCCTCGAACCAGGTCAGGAGAACCTTGCCCTTGCCGTCGCAGGCGATGTCGGGCCTGAAGGCTCCGGGCGACTCGACGGGTATCTCCTCGACGTGAACCAGGCTGTCGCGGACGATCCTGCCATAGAAGATGCCCGTCTGGTGATAGGGGCCGTCGTGCCAGGCCACGTGGAGCGTGCCGTCGCCGTCGTACGCCGCGACGGGACACGAGGACTCGGTCTCGTTGTCCGTCAGCGTCAATCTGGCCACGACCTTGCCGTCTTCGAGGCGGGCGTATTCGATCTCCGGGTCCTTGCCCGTCGTCTCCTGCCAGAGCAGGTAGACCGAACCGCCGCCCGCGGCTATGGCCGGAAAGCTCGACTCTCCCCGGGTCCTCGTTATACGGATCTCGCGCGACAGCGTGTCGTTCCTGACGAAGGCGTAGTAGATCTCGAATTCCCCGCTTCGCTTGTCCTCGTATACCAGATGGGTCACGTTGTTCTCGTCCGTAGCGATGCACGTCGCATTGGACCTGCACGTGTGGGAGTTCCCCGGGGCGTAGGTGACGCGCTTCTTGTTCGTCATCTCGAAACTAGAGGAGCCTGCGGCCGCGGCCCCGGCGAAGCAGGTGATCGCGGCGAAGACGGCGATGTTCCCCGGCGCTCTCATGTTCTTTGCTGGACCTCCTGTCTCATGCCGGATTATACATAAGCGCATTCGCCCGGCACAACACCAAA
>JALGWA010000273.1 GCA_025774425.1 bacterium | reverse complement strand
GGGCGAGAAGACTTCCGGCGGCAGCACGGCGAAGTACTGGCAGGAGCCGTCGATTCTCGAGATGAAGGTGCGCTTGAAGGACTCGCCGGGGCCGCGGACCCTGAGCCGCATCGAGTCGGCCGAGGCGCCGGCGGCGCAGGCGACGGCCACCGGGACGACCACCTCTCGTCGCCCGTCCGGTGGCGAGATCACCTGGATCGCCACCGGGACTTTCTTGACGCAGAGGGGCGCGATGGGGCCTACGGGCGAGACCTTCCTGGGCACCGCCGCGCCGTCGCCCACGGTGAGCACGGCGTCGTCGACGGCCGCCGCGGTGGTGTTGAGCACGGTGACGCCGATGTGGAACGCGCCCGTCTCGCCCTCGAGTAGGTCGGGCGTGGTGTAATCGTCGAGCAGCATGACCGGCGCGGGCACGGGCAGGAGCTCGAAGCGGAACCTGTGCCCTGCGAAACCCGAGAGGGAGAGCACGACCCGGTTCTTGCCCTCGCCGAGTACTACGGGCACGCGCATGAAGCCGTGGGCGTAAGGGTCGCCGCCGTACTCGACCGAGTTGATGAAGAAGGTTCCGATGCGCTCGGCGACCACGAGGGCGCGGCGCTCGGCCGGAACGTCTATTTCGGCGTAGGCGAAGGTCTTGTTGACCAGTCCGGCGTAGCCGTAGACGTTCATTATGGTGTCCCAGTAGACGCTGTCGAACTCGATGCTCACCCAGCCCGTGGAGTCCGGGGAGACATGTCTCCAGCGGACGGCGCCTCCCTGTCTCAATATGCTCCTGTACTCGGCGGGCGCTGCCGCCCCAGGTCCGCCCCCGGGCGGCACGAGGTCGCCGGGACGCGGGACGACGCCCTGCGCGCCCTCCCGGTAGCCGACCGAGAACGGCCCCAGGAACCGCCATTCGTCGATGCGGATCGTGTCCTCTATGGAGGGCGGGAACTCCTGGGGGCCTTCCATGCCGGATGATGCGCATGGAAACAGGCATAGCAGGAGTCCAGCCGCCGCCAGTGTGGTCTTCATGTCGCCTCCCTCCGCTCTGGCCACGCGTCCAGTCAAGCACCGCGCCCCCGCCACCGTCAAGCGGCAATCCGGGCCGTTTGGGCGTGAAACCGACCTGCCCGGCCGCAAGCATCGGTCGGGTGTTCCCGGCGGGGCCATGCCGGGTGGGACTCGGGCTGAGACGGTTCGGGGGAAGGTGTGCCGATTGACGACATAAAGATATCCGAGGCGATAGTGAGGTCGTTCTCGGAGAAGCTCATAGACGTCATGCAGAGCGACGTCGCCATCGTCGGGGCCGGGCCGGCCGGCCTCACGGCCGCCTATTACCTCGCAGCGGCCGGCATGAAGGCCGCCAACCTCATACGGGGTCAGAGCTCAAAATGCACAGGGGTCTGACCCCACCGATGCACAGGGGTCTGACCCCACCGGTGCACAGCCAACTGAGTGCTTGACTTGAGCCGGATTGTATGATAATCTATCGGCGCTTGCAGCAGAGATGCAGATACACGACTCAGGGAGGAGGTTCATAGTTGAAACTGGCATTGTTATGTGCGTTTGTGCTTGGGCTGGTCCCGTGCGTTCAGGGTCAGACGCCCATCTATCTCGTCCCTCAGGACGGGGAAGTCGATGCCTGCGTGGACAGCGTGTACTGCGCCGAGGTGTGGATAGGCGCCGCCGCGGACATCAAGGGCTACAGCATCGAGGTGATTTACAGGTCTGATTTCATCACCCTGCTGTACGCCCAGAGCGGCGACATATTCTCATCGGCCGGTCACGAGTTCGCCTTCTTCGACGACCTGCGGACTGGCGCGGTGTATGACACCGTGGCGGTGGATGCATCTGACCTTACGGGAACGGTATCGGGCCCCGGACACCTGTTCACGCTCTGCTTCGGCCCCCCATGGGAATGCGGCGCCGTCAGTCCTCTGGCCTTTGCCTCGGCGATTGTGAGGGACGGCGACAACATGCCCATCGATGTCTCGACTGCCGACGGCACCGTCTCGATTTCGTGTCCGACGGCAATGGACGCGTCGACGTGGGGCGTCATCAAGGCATTGTACAGGTAAGTCCTTCGGGCGTTTTGCAGTACTTCTGAGCTGCGACAATAATCACTGTACTTCTGAGCTGCGACAAGAATCGAGCACATGCGGGAAAGGGGGTGGTACGAGAGCGCCTTATCACGCCGAGTGCGCGCATGACACCAGGTGGTCTGACAATCCAATCCTCGCACTCGAAGGAATTGTGAGTCGATCAACGGCAGACACCTGAAAGGAGTTCAGCGCCATGAAACACGGTATGAGTTCCTCCATACTGTTGCTTGTCGCTGTTCTCGCCGCCGGCGTCGCGCTTGCCGCGCCGGGCGGCCAGAGAACAGCCCGCCCCTTCGACTGGAGTCAAACCCCGCCCGTGCTGGGGGACGGTGCAGCCGTGAGTCTTCCGATTCTTGGGGCCCTGGGCGACCTCGTTGACTTCGACCAGGCGCTCACGGACGGCGCCGACTATCTCCAGCAGATGCAGGCGGACATAACCGAGGACAACGCCGGCAACGGGACGGACGGCGTCGACGAGAGCCCGGACGACCCGGACGACGGCGGCTGGGACTGGGTGGTGGATTCCAACACACAGCCCTTCTCCCATACCACCGCTGCGAGCCCGACCAACACATACGGGGCGACGGTCCAGGGCGTCTACTATTCCTACGTCGAGGCGGGCGACGCCGGGCACTTCACGACCATGACCGACGCCGCCAACCAGCTGATCACCAGCCGGACCACGTACAGGACGGCGCCCGACATCATATTCCTCCTCAACTACCAGGCCCTGCCGTCGGTCTCGGGGACGGCATATGCCGATTCGGCCAAGGCCAAGTTCGACGGGCGGATAGCCGTGTACGGCTCAGCCGACTCGCTGGCGAAGTACATCCGCGACGTCAGGAACAGCCAGGGCTACGGCAACGGCATCATAGCCTGGGACATCGGGTCCTGGGCCGTTGCGGCGGCCATGCTCGGGGACGCCTACCCCGGCGATCCATACGACTATGCCGCCGCGGCCGACACCATGGCCGAGGTCATCTGGCAGGATTCGTTCAACGACAATCCCGGCTACTTCGACATCGAGGACGATGCGGGATGGGATTCGACCTACGCCAACAAGAACTACTGGTGGTACACGCTCGGCCTGACGGGACTCATCGACGCCTTCTCGGCGGCGGACGTCCACACGGACGAGATCCCGGGCCTCATCACCCGCCTCTTGGACAGCCAGTACTCCCACGGCGCCATCAGCGGGAGCTACGGGGCCCATCCGGGCGATGAGGACTGGCAGGCGACCGCCTATGCCGCGATGACGTTGGGCAAGTACGACAAGGCGACCTACCAGCGCGAAATCAACAAGATGGGTTACTACA
>JALGWA010000272.1 GCA_025774425.1 bacterium | reverse complement strand
ATGCTGAAGCCGCGTGCCGCCGCATCGCGCAGCACGTCGTCCAATATGGGCGAAAGCATCGGCTCGCCGCCGGTCACGACCAGATGCCGACCGCCCCACGCGCTCACAGGATCGAGAAGGAGCTCCCTGATCTCGGACCGGGACAGAAGAGGATCGGGACGCTGCTCCCTGTAGGCGCGCGCGATGCACATGGGGCAGTTCATGTTGCACCGGTCGGTTATCTCGAGATAGATGCACCTGGGCAGCAGCTCGGTCGGGCCGGCCGGCCTGTGCTCCCGCGGGACCGACTTGACGGCGCCCGCCGAGGTCGCCGTCCCCCCGTCGCGCCGTTGCTTGTCCATGGTCGGATCCTCAGATTCTCGTCACCCACTGCAACCGAAGGCGGAGGGCCTCGGGACCCCTCCCCACTCAACTGAAGTCGGCAGGCCGCCTCTCCGACTTGAGGGCCGGCCGGGCGGGGCGCCGCGGAGGAGGACGCCCGGGAGCGCCGTCCAAGCGCCGCATGGGCTGGATCCCCGCCGGTTTTCCCCCGCACATAGTGGAAAAACCCGCGGAAACATGGTATCCTTACGCGACAAGAGGCATCTAATCAAACGATCGGGAAGGCAGGTTGTGTATGGGTTTCTTCGATAAGCTGGCAAGGGCGGTATTCAAGACCCCGCCCGAATCCGCCAGGGATATGCCGCGCAACGCCCCCTGCTGGTGCGGCAGCGGCAAGAAGTACAAGAAGTGTCACTACGACTCCGACCGCAAGTACTTCGCCTCGAGGGGCAGCGCCTGCAGGACCTCCACCTGAGGCACGCGCTGAGGGTGAGTCTCACCCTTCCGGGAGCATCAAGCCGGCCCGTCACGCCGTGCCCTTCCCCCCGCCGGCCTGGTCCGGACCCGGCCGCCTGAAGGTCGCGTCATGCGTCCTTGAATGCGGCTGCCCTCTTGTGGTATAATAAACAAAAGCGGCAATCCCGGAGGTGCGAAAATGAGGCGTATTTTATTATTGACTGTATTGGTAATCACCCTGCTTTCGATTTCGGCTGCGCACGCGGACTTCAGGCTCGTCCGCAAGATCCCGGCTCCCAACGGCTGCGGGGGCGAACTGCTCAAGATAACGGGCCTCGCCGAGCGCAACCCACAGGTCGGGCCCCGGAGGCTCTTCGTGACCAGCCAGTGCGACATGTTCATGGCGCGCTCGTTCCTCCACATTGTTGAGCCCGCCGACGGCTACATCATCAGGGGAGACGAGTTCGGGCTCGCGCCCCCCGACTGCGACGCCGAGGGACCGCACCTTTCGTCGGGAGATTTCCAGGACATCGGGGACTACTGGCTCACGGACGAATGCGGCGACATCATGTTTGCAAGATGGACGCCCGACACGCTCTACATACAGGACAGCTTCCACCCATCCGGCGTGGACCTGCCCGTGGGGATCGTCCAGCGCAATGACACGCTGTGGGTCGCGGACCGGGAGAGCGACGTTCTGCACATCATGGGCACCGACGGCACCCTGTACAGCACCGTCCCCATATCGTTCGCCTACAGCCTGTCGTCCCTCGACATCTACGGCAGCAACCTGTTCGTGGCGAGCAGTGCCGACTCGACGAAGATCTTCGAGATGACGACGGCCGGCGCCTATGTCGACACCCACTACGTCGACGGCCTGGCCGGGTTGTACCCGCAGAGCATCGGTTTCGTCGGGGACGAGCTCTACGTCGGAGGCACCCAGGACAGCATCCGCGTGTTCGAATTCCTCCAGACCTACGAGGAGCCCGTCGAGCCGGGCGACAGCGTGACCGTGATCCTCATTCCCGACGAGATGGCCATTGACTTCAGCTCCATCAACGACTCCGGCTACGTAGAGGCGCTCAAATACAGCACACAGCCCTGCCCGCCGCCCGAGGGGGTCGAGTTCTTCTCCAAGTTCTACGAGATCACGACGACCTCCTCGCTCGACTACATAAACGAGGTCACCATCGTGGACACGGCCATGGCGGGCGGCACTCCGACCGACCTCGTAAGGGTGTTCATGCGGCCGTCGGGAGGTTGCGGCGTGTGGCGCGATATCACGACGGACACCCTCGAGGTCATCCCGACGCTCAAGATCCAGGCCCGGACGAGGTCCGAGGACGACGAGTTCTCCGTGTTCGTGCTCGGGATCGACAACAGGGACCAGTACGACGTCGTGCGGGACAAGTACAGGGACCTCGAAGGCCACATCACGTCGGCCGAGGACTCCATCCCGCTGCACGCATACGACGACATGATGACCCTGCTGGTAGGCTCGCACGACGACTTCAACGCGGGCCATTACGAGAGCGCGGCTGCGAAGGCCGACAGTATAGCCAAGATAGCGAGGGCCACCTCGCAGATCCCGCACACCTACTATCCGTGGGACCCCGGCAAGAACGTCGCCGGACGCATAATCACCCGGGCCCGGACGCTCGCCTTCTCGTACAGGTTCTACCCGCGCTGGCTCGCCGGCGTGGATGCGACGGGGAGCGCGCGCGAGCCGGAGCTCTCCGTGGGCCCCAACCCGACGGGCGGCTCCATCCGCGTGCGCTTCTCCCCGGCGGCTGCGGGCAGGGTCGAGGTCGCCGTCTATTCGGTGAGAGGCAAGCGGGTGAAGACCCTGTACGGCGGACCCGCCTCGAGAGCCCCCGTGGCGCTCGAGTGGGACGGCGCCAATGAAAGAGGCGAGAAGGCGGCGGCGGGGATATACTTCGTCGTCGCCCGGCAAGGCGACAAGACGGCTGTCGCCAAGGTGGTGCTCCAGCGTTAGCGCCGACGGAAACCACAGGGCCGGCCGGGGATCGAGAGAAACCCCGGCCGCTCTTTTTCATCCAAAAGGTAAGCAAGTAACTGACCAGGAGAAAGGAGCGGATCCATGAGGATTCCCGTGTTGACGCTGGCGGCCCTGCTGGCGGCCGCCTCGGCGGCCTCGGCCTATACCGTGGTGCTCCAGGCGTCCGACTACATCGCTTCCCACAACGCCGGGGGAGCGGACTTCTACATCACCCCCTGCGGCGGCGCCACCAACGGCCTCGGCGTCGAGGGCTACGACTACCCGGGAGACTGGATCGAGCTCAAGCTGGCGATAACCTCCGGGGGAACCTACAGGGACAGCCTTCGCACGGCCGCCGACGACGAGGCCGAGGGCGACCACCTCATCACGCTTTTCGGCCCGGGCGGCGAACCGGTCGGCGCGCCGTCGGCCTGCCGCACGGTGGGCCTCGGCATCGGGTGATCGGGCGCGCTCTACACGAGAGTCGCCGGGAGCGGCTTTGAGGACCTGCCAGCTGGAATGTACATCGTGAGACTCGAGCTAGTGGCCGGCGGCCGGCACAGGCTCGACAACATATCCTTCACGCTCGACCCCGGGAGTGCGGTCGAGCCGACGACATGGGGACAGATAAAGGC
>JALGWA010000271.1 GCA_025774425.1 bacterium | reverse complement strand
GCAGTCGAGCCCCGTCACGGCGCCGATGATCGTGGTCCTGGTGATCGTCGCTGTCCCGGCGTTCTCCACCATGATTCCCATCCACGTGCCGGCCTCAGGCGGATAGGGGAATCCCGCGATCGTCACCGGGCTCAAGTTGGTTCCGCGGGAAACCAGGTCGCCCCTGACGAATATCTCGCACTTCTCGGCGGAGGCCCCGCCGCCGTAGATATCGTGCGACAACATGCGGATGTCGGCTCCTCTCTCTATGGTGAGCCTGCTGCCCTCGTCGATGACGACGTCCGCGACGATGTCGACTCTCCCGTAGAGCACGAAGTCATCCGTGAACATGCCCGTGAAGGGCTGCGCGTACACCCCCATCCTGACCTGGGATGCGCGGGCGCAGGGCCACTCGCTTCTTCCCGCCGGAGCG
Source organism: bacterium (assembly GCA_025774425.1). GTDB lineage: Bacteria > Arandabacterota > Arandabacteria > Arandabacterales > JALGWA01 > JALGWA01. The sequence goes on along the minus strand of JALGWA010000271.1, from coordinate 3,001 downwards.
CCGAGGTCGAGTGCGAAGAGCATCGAGTCGACCGAGCCGGCGAGGATCTCCACCCTGCCGTCGAAGTCGATGTCGGCGGTGGCCGGAGTGGAGTAGCACAAGCCCCTGATGGGAACCGGCGCCATGAAGTCGTCGCCGCCGGCGGTCACCATGCAGACCCTGCCTTCGCGCAGGCTGCATATCGCCTCCATCGTCCCGTCCCTGTCGAGGTCCACGGCCATCGCCTCGCCGACCGGCGTGCCGCCGAGGGACTTCTCGAGAACGACTTCCATGTCGTCTATGAAGTAGAGGTAGCCCGTCTCGGAAGTGCAGAGGATCTCAAGGGTCTCGTCGTTGTCGATGTCGGCGATCGAGAGATCGCCTGCGGTCTGCGGCAGGCCGACGGAATCGACGACTCCGCCGGTCATGGCGTCGACGACATACACCGTCGTCCCGCTGGCCGCTATTATCTCGATGTCGCCGTCCCTGTCGATGTCCGCGCCGACGGCCGACCTGACTCCCCCTTGCGTCAGCTCCGCGGTCCACAGCGAGTGCGGCTGCTCGTCCGGTTCATCCGAACAGCTGAAGCATCTCAAGTTGCCGCTTCCTCCGGCGCCGCTCATCATGATCTCGGTGTACCCATCCTGGTCGAAGTCGCCGCAGACGAGGTCGGTGATCGCGCCGAAGGAGCCGGGGAGCGAGTAGATCCACCTGTAACCGCCCGACGTATTGAAAGCGTACACCTTCGCGCACGTGAAATTGTATGTCGCCAGGATTATTTCGAAGTTACCGTCATGGTCGAGGTCCACCACTACGGGTGAGACGGTAGTGTTGTCGGTGAAGCGCTGCCAGATCGTGTTTCCCGTCGCGCCTTCGAGCACATAGACGGTGCCTTTGCTCGTTACGACGACCTCGTTGGCGCCGTCGCCGTTGAGGTCGCAGGCGGCCGGCTCTATGTTCTCGAACCACTCCTCGGGGCCGAGGCCGTCCCTCAGCCACATTGTGCTTCCGTCATACGAGAGCGCCTGCACCAGCGTACCCCCGGAGGTGACCAGGATGTCCAGGTCGCCGTCGGCGTCGAGATCGGCGATCACCTGGGCCTTGATGTCCTCGCCGACCTTTACGGGGAAACCGGCCTGGCACGGGTAGACATAGACCGCGACGGTGGTCGTGTTGTTGGTTTCGTCAGACTCCGCGACGGTGCCGGCGGGGTCCGCTACGACATATATGTCGAGGCCGCCGCCTGCGGCGTCCGCGATCTCGAACTCCACCGTCCGCTTTTCCCATCCCCAGAAATCGGTGAGCGTCTTTGTGCCCACCAGTTCACCGCCGGCTTGCGGGTCGCCTATGTAGAGGGCGACATCGAACTCAGCCACGCCCGTCCCGCCGGCGTTCCAGATCTCGGCGGTGACTGTGACGAGATCCCCGTCCCTGATGAAATCCGGGCTTACCTCGACATGATACGGTCTCAGGACGAGGTCGGGCTTCCCGGCCGGATACTCGTTGAGAACGAAATTGAGGGAGGGGTCGCCGAAGAGATTGAATTGTCTGACGTACTCGATGTTCCCGAGCCTGCACAAATGCCTGACCTTGGCTTCCAGTATGAGCTCGCCGAGAAAGGCGGACCCGTTCACGTAGGCGGCCCTGATTATCTCCGAGGTGAACTCGGTCGAGACGCCGCCCCCGGCGTCCCTCGAAGAGGCGAGGCAGGCCACCGCGCCGCCGCCGGGATTCGTCAACAGGCGCTCGGCGAAACAGTCCACCCCGCCGTCGGAGAAGGTGTACTCGGTGTTGTCGAACCAGCCGCTGTAGCATGCGATCGAAAGGATTATGGGAAGCCTGTCCGCGTTGTCTAGGTCGGCGATGAAGCCGCTTCCGAACACTCTTTCGAATCTGCCGCCCCAGTCCCAGCGGTCGGCGTGGCCGCAGTACATGACGAAGAGATGTCCGGACTCGAGCGAGTCGATCATGGCCTGGATCGCCTGGGCGTCGCCGGCGTCCGTCTGCGGAAAGTCGTATCTGTAATAGCGTGAATCACGGAAGTCTTCGGGAAGGTAGACCGCGAGACTGTCGAACAGATTCACATAGTCCTCTTTGAGCGCGAAGAAACACCCCCCCGCGAAGAGGAAGGACTTGGCCCATGCCTCCGCGGGCAGCGGTGTGTACGATCTTATCTTCTCCAGGTAATAGGCCAGCTCCAGTTCGTTGCCCACCGGGATGCGGCCTATCATCACGTCCTCGAACTCGTCGTCTCCGCTTACACATGCGTAGAAATGGTCGGACGCCTCCGCATCGCCGCCGTAGCCGTCGTACTCGGGCACCATGCTGGTGGTGTCGTCGTCCTCGTAGGCGTCGCCGAGGAGAATCACGAAACCGAGGTGGCCGTCACCGAAATGTTCGGCGCTCGCCGTATTGTAGAGATCCTCGATGAAATCGCGGATAGCCACCGGACTGTACACCGAAATCTGGGCGACGTCGATGATGGCGACATTGAGGCCCGTCGTCTGGGCGATGTGCATGCCGAGCGAGTCGACGTATGCACTCCGGCACAGGGCGTGGCCCATAATGACGAGGACGTCCGCTCCGGCGTCGGCGCACTCACCGAGCGACCGACATCTCGTGACACTGCCCGGTCCGGCAGGCGGGTCCTCGGTCGGCGGCGGGCCGTAGCCCGTCAGCACTTCCGAGCATGTCCGGCTGAGGGGCCCGGCGCTCGTCAGGGCCGTGTTCGCCGCCCCTTCGAACTCCAGCGTGACGAGGATCTCGTCGGTCTTGGGGATATCCCCGTCGGCCTTGAAGATGGCGATCCGCTGGTCCCTTATGAAAGCGGTCCCGGCGAGGCTCATGCCGAAGGGCTCCCCGTCGGCTTCGAACCGCGCCTTGATTCCCTTGCACTCGGGTACGGGAAAGCAGAGCGTTCCGGACTCGCCGATTTCGGCGGAAGAGGCTTCGATGAGCAGATCGACCGATGCGGCCTCGCCGGCCAAGCATGAGGCGAAGGGGATGGCGAAGGCCAGCACGG
>JALGWA010000270.1 GCA_025774425.1 bacterium | reverse complement strand
CCAACCGCGGGAGGCATGTCGCCGTGCGCGGGGAGGACATCGCCCTCTCGGACCTGTTGGCCCCGCACCCGTGGTCGGGCAAGCACAGGGCCCGCGGCATCTTCCTCGCGAGCGGGCCCGCCGTGAAACACCGCTACACGGGCGCGTACATCGCCGGCGAGCCCTATACGTCCATCTACAGGTATCTCATGGGTGTGATGCCGCGCCTCACGGCGGCCGCCCCGCTCCTCCGCGCCCTCCACCTGATCGACCCCGCCACGACCCTCGACACGGCGCCGACCTTCCTCTACTTGATGGGGCTGCCGGTGGCCGAGGACATGGACGGAAGGGTGCTCGAGGAGATCATCGCCTCGGACTACCGGAGCAGCAACCCCGTCGAGCGCATCCCCACCTACGGCCGCGGCGCCGTGGCGGACGTGGAAGCCGGCGATATCGACCAGGAGCGCCTCAAGGAGCGCTTGAAGGCGCTCGGCTACATCCAGTAGGCCGCGCCGGAATCCGGTAAAGCCGCGCCCCGCCACTGCCGATAATCACTACGGAATGCGAGCCCATGCAAGACCATATCAAATCGTCCTAGTGACGATCGACGCGCTGCGGGCCGACCATCTCGGCTGCTACGGCTACGCCAGGGACACCAGTCCCACGATCGACCGCATCGCGCGCGAGAACGTCATGCTCGACTGGGTGTTCAGCGCGGTCTCGTTCGCCCTGTCCTCGCACTACTCGATGATGACGTCGCGGTATCCCAGCTTCCACTCGGTGGGCTTCCGCGGGGGCGGATGCGGCGAGATGGAGGCGGCGGAGCCCACCGTCGCGGAGGTCCTCTCGCGGAACGGTTTCGCCACGGGCGCCTTCGTCAGTTCGTCCATGCTCGGCGCGGCCAACGCCCTGCCCCTGGCGCGGGGCTTCGACGTGTATGACGAAGAGACGACGCATCGCGAGCCGGGCCGCAGGGGCGAACTCAGGAGATGGGCCAAGGACACCAACACCGCCGCGGTCCGCTGGATGGCGCGGCACAAGAACGAGCGCTTCTTCTGCTGGGTGCATTACATGGACGCCCACGGCCCCTATGACGCCCCGCATCCCTTCGGCGACCACTTCCTCGAGGAGGCGGGGCGGCTGCCGCCCAGGCGCCTCGAGGTCGTAGAGGACGGCGCGATCGGCGGCATCCCGGCCTATCAGATCTTCAACGCGAAGACCGACGGCTTCGGCAACCTCTTGAAGTACGAGAGCAACTATCACAACTATGTCGCGCGCTACGACGGCGGAATCAGGTACGTGGACTCGTGCGTGGCGAGACTGATCGAGGAACTAGTCCGGCTCGGCATATACGACAACGTGCTCCTGGTCCTGACTTCGAATCACGGCGAAGGCCTCGGCGAGAACGACGTCTATTTCTGCCACGGCCTGACCGTCGGCCTGGACCAGATCCGCGTGCCCCTCATTCTCCGCTTCCCGGCGAAGTCCGGCATGTCGCGTGTCCGGCTCGGGGCCCATTCCAGCCTCATCGACATCGCGCCGACCGTGCTCGATTTCGTGGGCGCCCAGATGCAGGGCGCACAGGGCGTCTCGCTGCTGCCCCTCTGCCGGGGTGACGATGTCCATCGCTTCGACGGGAGGGTGATCTTCTCGGAGATCGAAACCCAGGTCGCGGCCATGGACCTCGAGCATCAGGTCATCATGGGCAGGGGCGTGCCGGAGCAGCCGCAGTTTCCTTACCGCCATCCCACGGCGCCGGGCGAGAACAGGGTCACGGCCTACCGCGGCCGCTCGGGCGCCGCTCCCGAGAACGTCTTCTCGCGGCTGGGCGCCCTGGCGCTCGAGTACGACGCCGGCGCCAAGCGGGAGGCCAAGGCGGCGACGCCGGCAGGCGCGCCGAGCGAGCGATCCCGGGAGCCGGCCGGGGCGTAAAGACGCCGCTTCCCGATCCCCCGCGCCCGCATACCGATTTTCGGGACCACATGGGACCGGGCATGTGCTACCGTATCTCGTTCGGTGACCTGTAGGCGCGGGAGCGTGACATGACCCAGTCTGTGCCGGTGGGCGAGGCGGCGGCCGTAGTCGTCTCGGTGTTGTGGACGACATGCTCCATTCTCTTCGCGGCGGCGGGCCGCCGCATGGGCGCGCTCAGCGTGAACGCCTACCGCATAGCGGCGGCCGTCGGTCTTCTCGGCGCCGCCCACCTTCTGCGCTTCGGCACGCTCGCTCCCCCGGCCGACGGCGCCCAGTGGTTCTACCTGGGCCTGTCCGGCGTCATCGGCCTCGCCCTCGGCGACTTCGGCTACTTCGGCGCGCTGGTTCTCATCGGGCCGCGGAGGGGCGTGCTGCTCATGGCGCTCGCTCCCATCTGGTCGGCCGTCGCCGCCTACTTCGTCCTGGGCGAGGTGCTCGGGCCGTGGACGATGGTCGGCATCGCGCTGACGCTCGCGGGCGTCGTCACCGTCGTGGTCGAAAGGGAGGACAGGGGCGCGGGCGGCGTGCCCCGGAGGCGGAAGGTGTACGGGCTCTTGAGCGGCCTCGGCGGGTCGCTCGGCCAGGGAATCGGCCTCGTCGTCTCCAAGTACGGCATGATGGTCGCCGGCGGGGGAGATGGCGGACCGCTCGATCCCCTGTCCGCCACACTGGTCAGGATGGTCGTCGCGGCCGCCTTCGTGTGGCTGGCGGTGGCGGTCGCCGGCAGGCTTCCACTAGTCATCCGCTCGGCGCGGGACGGCGGCGCCATGCTGCGGACCATGGCCGGCGCCGTCAGCGGCCCGTTCGCAGGTGTCTGGCTCTCCATGGTGGCCATCACCTACGCGCAGTCCGGCGTGGCCGCCACGCTGATGTCGCTCATGCCGGTCATGATCATACCGGTGGTGCGCGTCCTCTACGGAGAGAAGACCGGCAAGGCGGGGATACTGGGCGCCTGCGCGGCCGTCGCGGGCGTGTCCATACTCTTCCTGGTGTAGCGGCGCTGCGGCCGTCACGGCCTACTTCGCGCTGACGGCGCGGCGGCCCGCGCGGCGCGCCGCATCGAGCACTTCGGGCATGTCGGCGACCTGGCCGGCCTCGTAGGCGCCGGACGCGAGCACGGTCTCGAAGACCTCCGACTTGGCGAAGGCGAGGGCGTCCTCGAACATGCCGACGAGGTGGCGGGCGGTGGCTGGGTCGGTGTCTCCCAGCGGCACGGCGAGCACCACCCTGCGCCCGGCCAGGATGCCGCGGGCGTCGCGGTTGGCCGCCTTGGCGAACCAGCGATCGACGAAGGTCTTCATCTGGGCCGACGGCCCCCACCAGTAGACGGGCGTACCCAGCACCCACACCCCGCACGCATCCATCTTCTCGAAGAGGTCCGGCATGTCGTCGTGCTGCATGCACACTCCCGTCGCCTGGCACGCGTAGCAGGCATGGCATGGCCCGATGTCGAGGTCCTTGAGCA
>JALGWA010000269.1 GCA_025774425.1 bacterium | reverse complement strand
AACAAGGGTTTTCAGCAGTTCGTGGTGGCGGAGTACGGCCCGGAGATCTGGGAGAGGGTCAAGGAAACGGCGCAGTGCGAGGAGCCGTTCTTCTCGGCATGCGAGGACTATCCCGATCGGATGACGCTCGACCTGGCCGCCGCCGCCTCCCAGGCATGCGGCATCGACCTCGAGACGATTCTGGTCGAGTTCGGGAGATTCTGGATCCCGAACACGGGAGCCCCGGCATATCCTTCTCTCTTCCAGCTGGCCGGCGAGACGGCCCGGCGATTCCTGCTGAACACGAACAGGGTGCATGCCCGGGTGACGGAGAACATCCCCGACTCCGGACCCCCGCGCTTCGGGTTTGAAGAGTTGCCCGACGGCCGTCTGCTCATTCACTACAGGTCGGAGAGGAGGCTCTGCCCGGTGTTGCGGGGATTGATCCAGGGGGTCGGCGTTCATTTCGGGGAGCATCTCGAGGTGAGGGAGACGGCTTGCATGAACAGAGGAGCAATCCAATGCACGATGGAGGTGACCTTCCTGTAATGCAGAGCCCGGCGGCCGAGGTCCGTCTCGACCAGCTCGCGGGATTGAGAGCCTTCGTGGTGGCGGTGGACGGGCGGCTGGCGGTCAAGTGGGCGAGTGAGGCCGTGTTGAGGCGGGTACCGCATGCCCTCGATCTCAAGGTGACCGAGATGATCGAGGCCGTCAGGCCTCGGGGTGAACTGACTTCATCGTCGATAGCCCGGAGCATCGGGCTGCGCCATCATCTCCTCCTCAAGAGTGGAGACGGTCCGCTTCCGTTGGCCGGACACTGGGTCGCCTCGCGCGGCGGCTTCGTCCTGTTGGCCCACCCGGACGTGACGGTCCGGGAGGATCTCAGCAGATTCACCTTTGACGACTTTCCCGAGGGCGATCCCATCATCAGTCAGATCGTCGCCGCCGAGGAACACGCTACCTCGCTCAGGGAGGCGAAAGCCGCGACAAGCGCCCTGCGAGAGACCAGGCGGCGCCTGGAGACCATATTCCAGGCGTTGGCGGAGGGTCTGGTCGTCCTTGGACCGGACGGCCGCATCACCAGGGTGAATCGCGTTGTCGAGGAGATCCTCGGGCTTGGCTGCGACGAGTTGGTCGGCCGTAAGTACATGACACTCGCCCGCTGGTTGCTCCGCCCCGATGGGACGCCCATGCCGCCGCATGAGATGGCGTGCTTCCGTGCGCTGGCGGAAGGGCGTGTGGTCCGGAATGTCGAAGAGGGTATCAAACGTCCCGACGGGAGCATCGCGTGGCTCAACGTCAACGCCGCGCCTCTGATCGGTGTGGACGGCGAACTGCAGGGCGCGGTCAGCAGCCTGACCGACGTCACCGAGCGCAAGCGGAACGAGGAGCGTTACCGCGTCTTGTTCGAGAGTTCGACGGACGCGATCATGACCCTGAAGCCCCCCTCCTGGCGGTTCACGTCCTGCAACGCGGCGACGGTGCGGATGTTCGGCGTGAAAGACGAGCAGCGCTTCACCTCGCTCGGCTTCGAAGACCTCTCGCCGGAGGTCCAGCCCGGAGGGCATGCTTCCGCCGACATGGTCAAGGAGATGATCGCGACGGCCATGCGGGAGCGCTCGCACCTCTTCGAATGGACGTTCAAACGAACCGATGGATCGGAATTCCCGGCCACCGTGCTGTTCGTCCGGATGAAGGTTGCCGGGGAGGTTCTGCTGCAGGCGACCGTGCGGGACATCAGCGAGCAGAAAGCCCTTGAGACCGAACTGGCCCACGCTCGCAAGCTGGAAGCCGTGGGGCAGCTCGCCGCCGGGATCGCCCACGAGATCAACACACCGACGCAGTTCGTCGGCGACAGCATGCACTTCATAAAGGAGGGGTTTGAGGCCCTGTCGCAGCTCCTCGCCAGGTACAGGCAGGCGATGGATGCCTTGGGCGGCGGGGGCGTGCGCGCGGATCTGCGGAAGGAGATCAAGGAAGCCGAGGAACAGGCGGATCTCGAATACATCGAGGAGCACATTCCGAACTCCTTCGAGCGTTGCTTCGAGGGCCTTGCGCGGATTTCCACGATCGTGAGCTCTATGAAGGAGTTCGCCCACCCCGACCGGGAGGAGAAGAGTCCGGCTGACATCAACCGGGCGCTCCAGACCACCTTGACCATAGCGAGAAACGAGTACAAGTACGTGGCCGACGTCGAGACCGAGCTCGGTGACCTGCCGCCCGTGGTGTGCCACTTGGGCGCCCTCAACCAGGTCTTCCTGAACCTGATCGTAAACGCCGCCCACGCCATCGGTGAGGCGGTCGCCGGGACCGGCGGCAGAGGCGTGATTCGCGTGCGCACCGCCCACGAGGGCGACACCGTGCGAATAGAGATCGAGGACACGGGCTGCGGCATTCCGGCGGCCGTCAGAGACCGCATCTTCGATCCGTTCTTCACGACCAAGGAGGTCGGCAAGGGAAGCGGGCAGGGGCTGGCCATCGCCCGATCCGTTGTCGTCGACAAGCACAACGGGTCGATAACCTGCGAGAGCGAGGAGGGTGTGGGGACAACGTTCACCATAGTGCTCCCGGTAGGCGGGAAGGGTGACCGGAGAGCCGGGGTCGCGGAGAGTGAAGAAGCACATTCTGTTTGTTGACGACGAGCCTCTCATCCTTGAGGGACTGCGCAACCGGCTGCGGCGGCAGCGCGGCAAGTGGGAGATGACGTTTGTCGGGAGCGGGCGCGAGGCCCTCAAGGTTCTCGAGAGCACGCCGGTCGACGTTGTCGTCTCGGACATGCGTATGCCCGAAATGGACGGGGCTACGCTGCTCAGGAACGTGAAGGAAAAATACCCGGGCGTCGCACGGATCATGCTGTCGGGCCACGCCGAACTGGAGGGCGCGGTCAGGGCCGTACTGGTGGCCCACCAGTTCTTGACCAAGCCTTGTGACGTCGGCGTGCTCGAGAACGTGATCGAGCGCGTCTGCAGCCTTCAGGCGCTGCTCGGCGACGAGAGCGTGCGCGGCATCGTCGGAGGCATCGGCAAGCTGCCTCCTCTGCCGCGCGTGTACGCCCAGCTCAGGGCCGCTCTCACCAACGACGACACGTGCGTCGCTGATGTGGCCCGGATACTGAAGCAGGACACGGCCATTTGCACGAAGTTGCTCCAGGTCGTCAACTCGGCGTTCTTCCGCCTCGCCCGGACCATCACGAGGGTCGAGGACGCAGTCAGTTACCTCGGCTTCAACTCCATAAAGCACATTGCGCTCGCGGCCGAGGTCTTCCAGTACACGACCGCCAAGAGAACGCCGATCCCCCTTGAGGTGCTTCACTCTCATTCCATCCTCGTCGGCAGCCTTTGCATGAGGTTCTTCACCGACAAGCGACAGATGGAAGACGCGTTTCTCGTCGGCCTTCTGCACGACGTCGGCAAGCTCCTGCTGGTGGCGGAACTCCCGGAT
>JALGWA010000268.1 GCA_025774425.1 bacterium | reverse complement strand
CCTCGCCGCGCACTATCGCAGGACGGGAGACTGGGGGCATTTTCAACTGGCGGGGATAATCCGCTACACCGATCTCGAGTATCAGGGCCCTCCGCCGGACAGCTCCCTGGACTTCGTCGGCTGGGGCCTGAATCTGAGCGGCAACTTGAAGATCAGCGATGACGTCCTCCGGCTGCAGGTCGTCTACGGTGAGGGAATCGGCAACTACCTCAACGACGGCGCCTATGACGTCGCTGCAAGGCTTGATGGCGGTGCGGAAACGCTTCCCCTCCTGGGTATCGTGGCCTTCTATGACCGCACCTGGAGCGAGAGGTTCACCAGCTCGCTCGGATACTCCATGTACCAGGTCGACAACAGCTCGGCCCAGACCGCGAGCGCCATGAAGGACGGGCAGTACGCCCTGGTCAATCTGCTCTACCATCCGATGTCCAATCTGATGTGCGGCATAGAGTGCCAGTATGGAAAGCGGCGGAACAAGGGCGACGGGGAAACGGACACCGTGAACGGCGCCCTGCGGGACGTAGAGAGCTTCGACGATTTCCGCGTCCAGTTTTCCGTGAAGTACAACTTCGGCGCCAGCATCGGCGGGGAGTCCTGATCCGACGCGGTTTGTGCAGGACGCTCCGGGGGCGGAAGGCATCCGGCCCCGGGGCGCCTGTGTTTACGGCGCCCTCCGTGCGGCGGACCCTCCCCGAAACCGGGGTCGCTCACGGGTCGAAGCGGATACTTGGACTAGCCGCGGATCGCCCAGCGGACAATGCCGGCGAGATTGAACGGCTTGCCCTGCATGAGGATGGCCACCCTGAAGATGCGCCCTCCGGCCCAGACCGCGAGCAGCGTGGTCGCGGCCACGCCAGCCAAGCCGGCCCAGGGCTGCCACGACGGTATCGTGACCGGGGTGGCCAAGCGCATCACCATGACGGTGGGCGTGAATATGGGAATCAGAGACAGCGTGGTCGCGAATGTCCCGTTCGGCTCCATGGCGATGGGCATCAGCGTGAACATCGGGATCATGAGCGGTATGAGGGCTGGCATCGTCGCCGACTGGGCCTCCTTGGCGTCATTGCACGCCGAGCCCAGGGCCGCCATGACCGATCCCAGCATGGTGATGCTGAGGACGAGGAAAGCGAAGAACCAGGGTATGACGTCGTACGGGATGAAGTCGGCCATGCCGGCGCGCTTCATCGCGTTCACGCCGACGACCACGTAGACGGCCGCGGCGGTGAGGGATACTGCCACGCCGCCTGTCACCTTACCGGCCATGAACTGCGAAGGCGTGACGGAACCGAGCATCACCTCGGCGATTCGCTGCGACTTCTCCTCCATGACCGCCTGCAGGAGCGGCACGGCGCCCATCATGGTGAGCATGAACATCAGAAACATCAGGGCTATGGGCGCGCCGATGGCCTCGCCCTCGCTGGTCCTCCTCGCGTCCCGCACTTCTCCGGTCTTCTCGTCGATCGAGGCCAGGCCCATGGGATCGACTTCGACCCAGGAGAGGATGCTCCCGGCCTCGGTCTCGTCCACGCCGGCTTCGGCGAGGCGCCTGCCGCGGAGGATGTTGTTGATGGGATACTTGATCCAGCCGCGGACCTCGTCCATTGCGGCGTTGTCGGAGTGGTATGTGATACGGCCGGCGTCCGGGTTTTCGCCGGGGTGGAGGACCTCCGGTCCGATATCGACGAATGCATGGAGCGAGCCGGTGCGGACCCTGTCGGAGAGCGCCAGCCTTTGCTCTTCTGGCCGGGTGGTGTCGGGTTCGACCGCTTCGATCACGTATGCCGGGCGCACCTTCTCACCGTCGTCGTTGTATATGGCCGTCGAGTTCCTCTCCTGCGCGGCGGCTGTGAGGGCCTCGACGACCACACCCGAACGGTCGACCACGGCGATAACCTTGTCGGTGGTGTCGGCGTGGTCCTTGAATATGGCCATGGCGATGAGGCTGCCGCTCATTATGACGGGAGCGAGGACGAGTCCTATGACGAAGCCCTTGGTTCTGACTTGGGCTTTGTATTCACGCCTGGCTATTGTCAGCGTCTTGCGCATCTTCCGCCTCCCCCGCCTCGGGGCCTGCGATCCGGATGAATATGTCGTGGAGCGACGGCCTCGTCAGTTCGAAACTCGTGACGGATGTCCGCGCCATTATGGCGGCGAGGATCTCCTGGGGATCCGCGCCGTCGGCCATCCGGACTTCCTGCAGCCTGCCGAAGTCATTCACCTTCGCGACCCCGGCGATCCCGCGCATCGCCGCCGCTCCGCCCTCGCAACTCACACGCAGCGTGTCCGCTCCGTACTCGTCCTGGATGTCCGCGAGCGTCCCGTCGAGGACCTTCCTGCCCTTGAAAATCATGAAGATGAAGTCGCACATCCTCTCGGCCATGTTCATGTCATGCGTGCTGAAGACGATCGTCGTTCCCCTGTCCTGTAGATCGAGGATGGCCGACCTTATGACGTCGGTGTTCACGGGGTCCAGGCCCGCAAAGGGTTCGTCGAGAATCAATACGTCGGGGTCGGAGACCACGCTCGCGATGAACTGGACCTTCTGGCTCATTCCCTTGCTGAGGGCTTCGACCTTCTTGTCCGCCCAGGCGGCGAGGTCCATGCGTTCGAGCCACGTGTCGATCTCCCTGTCGACCCTGCGGCCGGTCTTGAGCTCGCCGTAGAACTTGAGGATCTCCCGGGTCTTCATGCGCCTGTACAGGCCCCGCTCTTCCGGCAGGTACCCGAGGCGGTCGGTGCATGCGCCGGGCGTGGCGTCGCCGAGCACCTTGATACTGCCGCTGTCGGGATAGAATATGTTCATTATCATGCGCAGCGTCGTGGTCTTGCCGGAGCCGTTGGGCCCGATGAAGCCGTACACGCTGCCCTCGGGAACGTCGAGGGAGAGATTGTCGACGGCGACGACGTCGCCGAAGGTCTTTGTCACTTTGCGAATTTCGATTGCGTTCACTCGGGTTCTCCAAGGAGGCAAGCGGCCCGGACGGGCAGAGCGCGCCGGCCGGCTCTACCCTCCCGTGACGACGTTCCAGTCTGCGGGCCAGTCTGCGGCCGAGGAGTACTTGAACACCAGGATCTCCTCGCCCGGGAAGTCCAGGTCGGTGCCTGCAGGAAAGCCCGGCAGGGTCACGTCGTCGATCGTCTTGCCGTCGGGGAGATTGATCTTCGCGAGCAGCCTGGGGGCCTTGCCCATCGAAGCCGCCGTCCGGCTGATGTCGTTGTTCGAGGAGAAGCCTTTCTCTATGTAAAGCGCCTGGTTTACCCAGTAGACGACTACGCCGAGGTGGGAAGAAGGATCGTCGATGTACCCCTGCACGACGCCCGCGATGTTATCGGACGGCGACCACGACTGGCTTATCAAGTCGATGGTGTGCGAGCCGGCCGGGGTTAACGGCGGTTGGTTGTTCCAGGTGATTTCCATGGCGCTC
>JALGWA010000267.1 GCA_025774425.1 bacterium | reverse complement strand
ACCATAGTCGTGAAGGAGTGCAGCATACTCCTCACGGACGCCGACGGAAACGGCCTCTTCGACTCCGGTGACGAGATAGTCTTCTACGCGCGCGATTTCTACGACGAGTTCGGAGCGAGGTGGAACCAGGATCTCTTCTTCGACAGGAACGTGTACTGGATATCCTGGGGCGACGGGGAGCACGCCCGCATGGCCGAGCGCGACGGGTGGCCGGATCTCGCCTCGCCCGCGCGACCAACGCACTACGCATGCCTCATGCATGCCGAAGAGGATCACGGCTTCTTCCAGTATCCCCCGCATGCGAGCAGCGACTGGTATTACTGGTCGAGTTTCGCAGCGACCGAGGAGTTCGACCTTCCCGGTATCGACACCGGCTATCCCACGGGGCTCAGGGTCAACCTGGCGGGTTACCTGGTCACGGGCCAGTCGGCGCTGGACCGGATAGTGATAAGCGTGACCGGCTGCTCCGGCGTGGAGGAGCCCGTGGACACCGTGGAGTACTGGCTTCCCGGCATGCGCAACTTCACGATCGGGTTGGAGCCAGGCGTGCTTTGCGAGACCGGCAACACCTTCGGGTTCAAGGGCAGCGTGACGATGGCCCTGGGGAGCTGCCTCGACTGGTTCGAGGTCACTTACCGGCGCAGGTACGTGGCCGATGAAGACTTGTTGGAGTTCACGAGCGGCGACTCGCTCGGCGGCATCGAAATCGAAGTCGGGGGTTTCTCTTCCGGGGACATCGCCCTCTTCGATGTCACCGACCCCTACGCCGTGGGCATGATCGCCGTGCCGCCTGAGCGCATCGTCGAACAGGCGGAAGGTTACAGCCTCACCTTCAGGGACAGCATCTCCGACACGACCCGCTACGTCGCCGCCGCTCTGTCCGCGGTGAACGACCTCGGGGCCGGGGATATCGAGCATACCGGGCCGCCCGTCCTGAGGACGACGCCCGGGGACTACCTCATCATCTCCCACCCCGATTTCACCAGCGCGCTGCAGCCGCTCATCGACTTGAGGGAGAGCCAGGGCCGCAGCGTCGTCCTGGCGACGACCGACCAGGTCTATGACGACTTCAACAACGGCATGCGGTCCGACGCGGCCGTGAAGCGGTTCATCGAATACGGCTTCTTCACCTTCGGGTCGGAATACGCCCTGCTCGTCGGTGATTCCAATGTCGACAGGAGAGGTCTCCTGCTCGACGATCCCGCCGACCCCAGCGATGTCGACTACCTTTCCTCGCATGCCTTCCTCGCAAGGGACAGGCAGGGCCGCAACTACGAGATCTGGCCCAACGAGCTCTGGTTCGCAATGGCGGACGGGCCCGAAGACCGCCTGCCCGACCTCTACCTCGGCAGGCTCTCCGTCGGCAGCCTGCAGGAGATAGACGGGGCCGTGGGCAAGATCCTGAACTACGAGCAATCCGGCGGCGACGACGCCTGGAAGAAGCGCATCGTCTGCGTGGCCGACGACGAGTACGGCAGGGGAGGGGATATATGCTGGACGGGACAGGTTCAGTTCCGCCGGTCATGCGACAGCGTGGCCGTCATCGCCGCCGACTACTCGACGGTCGCGCCCGATACGGTCAAGTACTACCTCGAAAGGTGCACCAAGGACGACCAGCCGGAGTTGCGCTGCGAACTCCCGTCGTGCTGCACGGTGACCCATGTGACGATGTCCTACACCAGGTTCAACTGCACCCCGACGCTCAAGGCTCTCCTGGAGGACGGTTCGCTGTTCGTCAACTTCCAGGGACATGCCAATGAGAACGTGCTCACGCACGAGACCCTCATAAGGGAGGATATCTCCGAGAACGACGTGATGGGTCTCCGCAACCAAGACAGGCCGTTCGTGTTCTTCGGGTACGGGTGCTACATCGCCAATTTCCACAGGTTCCGCGAGCGCCGGGCGTTCATCCAGGACTGCATCGGCGAGAAGTTCGTGATAAACCCCTACGGGGCGGGCAGTGCGTGCTTCGCGAGCGCCTGCTCCGAGCCCATATCCTGGAACGAGCGCTTCAATGCATACGTCGCGCACGCCTTGTTCGACTATCTCGCCCCGTACGACGCACACGGCAACCCGGTCGCGGCCCGGGTGATGGTGGGCGAGGTCGCGCTCACGGCCCTGCTCCGCTACGGCAGCCTCTCCTACATCGACAGGCACGCCCTCTTCGGCGACCCGGCGATGATAATCGACATGGGGGCTCCCCTCATGACGACGACCGTCAACGACTCCACCATCGACGGGGACTACGTCTTCCAGGGCGACGAGCCCGAGACGCTCCTCGTCGTGTGCGACATCAGGGACGACGAAGCCATAATGTCGACGGTCGTCGATCTGGTGTATGCGGACCGGACCGTCCCGGTGCCGCCCGACGAGTTCACCGAGGAGGCCCTCATCGACACCCAGTACGTGCGGGGCAGGGCGTACAGGGTGACCTATGAGCACGTCCCCATGCTCGACCACTACACGGTGAGGATCACCGGCACCGACTACGCCGGCCACGAGGGGACCTCCGGCTTCGAGGTGGCGACCGGGGGCGCCGAGTACTTCAAGGGGAGCGCGGCGCTCGAGGAAGGGGGCATCGTCGTCCTCGGCCAGACGCTCCGCGTCGTGCTGTCGCGCCCGGGCCCGTTCACCGAGGACGACATCGCCGTCAGGGTCGACACGATTCCCGCCGGGGAGTTCGACGAGTACGAGGTCGCCATGGCCGATGCAGAGGGCAGGGAATGGGAGGTGTCTTTCGTGCCCTCCCTCGACGCCGGCGGGCACACCTTGTTCGCCGCGGTGGAGGGATTCCAGTCCACGCGGACCTTCATGTACATCCCGGGCGACGTCGATTTCTTCGTCGACGGAAGGCCGCTCTATGAGAACGACTTCGTCTCGCCGGAGCCCGTGCTCGAGGTGCTGATAAGGGGCACCACCGATCCCGAAGTGGTCGGCGTCAGCATCGACGGCGAGGAGCCGGACTCGCTGTGGTATGAGCCCGATACGTCGGAGACCTCGATAACCGTCGGCATGACCGAGCGGCTCGCCCCCGGCGGTCATACTCTCGAAGTGACCGTGGAAGAGGTCGGCATCACGAGGAACTTCAGGGTGAGCGACAAGCTCGCGTTCACGGAAGTGTCGGCGTTTCCCAGCCCGTTCAGCGATTTCACCTACATTTACTATACGCTGACCTCGCAGGCCGACGAGGCCCGCCTCGAAGTCTTCACGGTCACCGGAAGGAAGATTTTCGAGGACCGCGACCTGACCGCTTACGCCGGCTACAACATCTATCGCTGGGACGGCCGCGACTCGGCCGGTGACGAGATCGCCAACGGGACCTACATATACAAGTTGACGGTCAGATCCGCCTCGGGCGAACAGGAGTTCACGGCCCCCATAGCCAGGCTCAGGTAGGCAGCGCCGGGGCGCGGGATGTGCAGCCGG
>JALGWA010000266.1 GCA_025774425.1 bacterium | reverse complement strand
CCCGTGGAAGAGTGCTGCCGTTTCGGCGCTCCCGTAAGTGCCGAAGGGAGGGAGAGATGGACAGATGGTTACCGAGTATCGTGCTCGCGGTACTTCTGGCCGTCGCGCTGTCCCCGCCGGCGTACGCCGAGGATGAAACCGGCGTCTGCTACGTGGACATAGAAGCGCTGCAGCGGCAAGCCGAGGAGGAAGGATGGACGTTTACGGTCGGCGAGAACCCGGCCACCAGATTCCCCCTCGAGCAGCTGTGCGGCCTCAAGGAGCCGCCGGACTGGCGCAAGACGGCGCGTTTCGTCCAAATAACGCCGCGTCTCGACCTGCCGGCCTCTTTCAACTGGTGCGACGAGGGCATATGCACGCCCGTGAAGGATCAGGGCTCATGCGGCAGCTGCTGGGCTTTCGGCACCGTCGGCCCGCTCGAGCTCAACATCAAGTGGAAGGACGGCCAGGAGGTCGATCTTTCGGAGCAATGGCTGGTCAGCTGCAATCAGGACGGCTGGGGCTGTAACGGCGGGTGGTGGGCGCATGACTACCGCTGGTTCGCCACCGACCCGTGCGGCGGTACGGGGGCCGTGCTGGAGGAGGACTTCCCGTACACGGCTACCGATGCACCATGCGACTGTCCCTATGACCACGAGTACCTCATAGACACCTGGGCGTACATCGGCGACGACTCGAGTGTGCCCTCCGTGGCCTCCATGAAGCAGGCCTTGATGGACTACGGGCCCATCTCCGTCGCCGTCTGCGTCAACTCCGCCTTCCAGGCATACACCGGCGGCGTGTTCAGCGGTCCTACCTGTACCGACGTCAACCACGCTGTGACGCTCGTCGGCTGGGATGACAGCCAGGGGACGAACGGAGTGTGGATCCTCCGCAATTCATGGGGTCCGGGCTGGGGCGAGGGCGGTTACATGCTCATCGAGTACGGCGTCTGCGAGGTGGGCTACTCGGCCTGCTACGTCGACTACGGCGGCACCGCGGGCATAAACATAACGCTGCCCAACGGGGCGCCGGATGCGCTGACCCCGGGCGAGGCGACGGACATCGACGTCATGATCGAGGCCGTCAATGATACTTACGTCTCGGGCTCCGGCACGCTTCACTACCGTTACGACGGCGGCACTTTCCTCACTTCGCCGCTGGTGCATGTCAGCGGCGATCTCTATCGCGCGACGCTCCCGGCGGCCGACTGCGACGACGAGCCCGAGTACTACTTCAGCGCGGCCGGAGTCACGAGCGGCACGACCTACGAGCCGGACGATGCGCCGGCCTCCGTCTATACGTCGCTCGTCGGTGCGCTGACGGCGGTCTTCGACGACGACTTCGAGACCGATACCGGCTGGACCGTCGAGAACGACCCCAATCTCACGGACGGAGCCTGGGACCGCGGCGTGCCCGTGGGCGGCGGCGACCGGGGAGACCCGGCGACCGACTACGACGGCTCCGGCAAGTGTTACCTTACCGACAACGTCGATGACAACTCCGACGTCGACGGGGGCACGACCTGGCTGATTTCGCCGGCGATAGACGTGACCGGCGGAACGGACGCGAAGGTCGATTACGCCCTGTGGTACACCAACAACTTCGGCGCCGAGCCCAATGCCGACATCTTCGTCGTCTATGTGTCGGATGACGGCGGCAGCTCATGGACGCCGGTGGACACGGTCGGGCCGGTGACTTCGTCGGGCTGGAAGGAGTACTCCTTCATGGTCGGCGACTACGTGGCGCTGACGGATCAGATGAAGGTGCGTTTCGAGGCATCGGACCTCGCCGGCGGATCGGTCGTCGAGGCCGGTGTCGATGACTTCCATGTATCGGTCTACACCTGCGGAGCGACGGGTCCCGATCCGGACCAGTCATATGTCACCCTCACGGGCGAGAGCGCCGCGGGCCTGGCGACCTGCCCTGACGGCGACGGGGACGCCTACGAGTACGTCAAGGTGACCGTAAGGGACGCCTCGGGGGCCCCGCTCCAGGGAATCGCCGCGAGCGAGTTCACGATCAGCCTGACACCGGCGGGCTCCACCGAGTTCTACGGCGCCTTCTCCATGGCGGCCCAGGCCGTCGACTCCGAGACGGACGCCGGGGGAGAGATCCGCTTCACGCTTACGGCGGGGACCTCGATTTACGGCGACGTCGAGGTGGAGGTGACGGTCTCGGGTGTTGCGATAAACGATCTCGATGTCCTGCCGTGCAACTCGTTCGACCTCGACATCGACGGCGATGTCGATCTCCCGGACTTCGCGGATTTCGCGCAGGACTATCTCACCACGTCCCCGCGCAGTGATTTCGACTTCAACGGGACCGTGGAATTACCGGACTTCTCGATGTTCGCCGCGCACTACCTGCACGGCGTGGGTGCGACCACCGAGGGGGAGACGGTAGAGCTGCTGGTCGCGCGACTCTTCAAGTTCGGGCCGATGTATCCCAATCCGTTCTCGGACCAGGCGACGATATCCTACAACATACCGACCGCGCGCCATGTCCGGCTGACGGTGCATGACGTCCGGGGCAGGCTCGTAAGGACGATCGTCGACATGGCCCAGAACGCAGGAGGACATGAGGCCCACTGGGACGGCCGCGACGACCGCGGCAGTGCCGCGGCCTCGGGGTTCTATTACGTGCGCTTCGAGTCCAACGGTCAAGTGAGGACGAGCCC
This sequence comes from bacterium, assembly GCA_025774425.1. Classification (GTDB taxonomy): domain Bacteria; phylum Arandabacterota; class Arandabacteria; order Arandabacterales; family JALGWA01; genus JALGWA01. The sequence goes on along the minus strand of JALGWA010000266.1, from coordinate 783 downwards.
GATCGTTCTCGTCAGATAGAGGTCAGGGAGTACCTCGAGAGCCCGGGAGGGGAAGCCTTCCCGGGCTCTCTCTTCGACCGCCCCGGCGCGCCCCATCCCGGATCCCTGCCGGTCCCCGCGCCGTCCGGATTGTCTAAAGGCCCCCGCTTTCCGCTGCCGATAACATGAATGAGACAAACCTTGTGGATATTTGCGCGTTTTCGAGCTCCAAGGAGAGGCAAGCATGAATAGAGAAGAAGGCCGGCTGCGCCGGTCAGTCGGATTGCTCCTGGTCGTCGCGGCCTGTGCGGCGGTGTCCGCGGCCTCGCACGCCGGGGAATCTCAACCGGATTTCGTGTGGGCGAGACCGCCTCTCGACGGCGCCGGGCCGGAGAAGACCGGCTTCGTGCCGATAGACTTCGACCTGTCCCATCTCGTGCCCAAGATGCCGCCGGGCAGCATGCCACTGCCCCCGGTGCGGTTCGACTGGCGCGAGCTCAACAAGGTGACGCCGGTCAAGAACCAGTCTTCTTGCGGCTCCTGTTATTCCTTCGCCGCGCTGGGCAACTTCGAGGCGCGTCTCAAGATCGACGGGGAAGCCGCCGCCGACCTGTCGGAGAACAATGTCAAGGAATGCGAGTGGTGGGAGGCGCACGGCTACGCCGGGAGCTGCAGCGGCGGCAACTACGAAAGGGTGGCGCACTTCCTTTCGACCAACGGCACCGTGATGGAGACGTGTGACCCCTATGTCGCCAGCGACGTCGCCTGCAAGGGAATCTGTCCATACGCCCACACACTTCTGGG
>JALGWA010000265.1 GCA_025774425.1 bacterium | reverse complement strand
CGGCAATCGAATCGAGACCTATCTCTTCACGGGCCAGGACAGGTTCTGGCTGAACGAGCCCCTGCTCAACATCGTAGACACGGGAATCGTCAAGGACGACGACTGGGGCCCCAAGGCGCAGGGCATCCGGCTCGACCTCTGGGACTGGTGGGGCTTCTCCTTCGCGGGGTTCTACGCCGACAAGAGCACGGTCTACCCGGCCGTGTACGAGGGACAGCTCCCCTCGGGCAACGACCTCGCCAGCACCGACCTCGTCAGCTCGGATGACTTCGCCGCGTTCAGGATCAGGCGTTCCTTCACCAAAGGCAGGCTGGTTCTCGGCGCGACCTATGCGAAGAAGGTCTACGGGTCCGGCGAGATCGAGTACGACCAGGTGATAGCGCTCGATTGGGAGATGTCCTTCGCCGACGTCGTGCCGTTCATCGCCGACTGGGGCCGCGGCACGATCATAGCCGAGGGCGGGCGCAACATGTCGGGCTACCTGGGGCCCGGGGAACATCCCTACGGCTGGAAGGCCGAGCTCAGGGACGTCGGCATCGGCCCCTTCGGCTTCATCGGGTCGCTCTTCGACTATGACGAGGGCTTCTACACGCTGGGCCTGTCCAGCGGGTGGAACTACGGCCTCAACGACTATCACGGGCATTACGCCGAGCTCAACTTCCGCGTGCCCTACGAGGCGATCAACCTCAAGGCGTGGCGCCTCAGGGAGGCCCCGCATACTCCGACGGTGGAGAAGCAGGCGCGCGAGGAATCGGGCGGCGAGCTCTACATCGAGTTCATCCACGGCTTCAGAGGCAAGCTGCAGTACAAGAAGCACATCAACAAGGACGGCGTCTGGCCCAACTGGTTGTTCGAAGTCATCGGCGAGAACAAGCTGGTCAAGCTCCGCACGCAGTACAGGATAAGAGACGCCGGGACGGTATATCAGGTCCGCGCTTTCGCTTTCGAGCTCAACGCGAACATCAGCGAGAGCTGGAAGTTCTACACGCGGCTCATTCTCGCTGACGAGAAAACGGAAGCGCGGGAGTCGGTCTGGGCCCAGCTCCAGTATCTCGGCTGGAACAGCGCCGACTTCTTCCTCGAGTTCGGAGACGGCGGCCAGAACTGGGACCTGGCTAATTCCGACGGATTCGTCAATCACGCGAGCAGCGACGTTACGAGGCGCTGGTTCAAGTTGTTCTTGAAACTCTATTACTGATGGAGGCGAAGGAGATGAAAGCCGGTCTAGTGTCATCAGCTTTGATCCTCCTCATCTTCGGTGTCTGCCTCGGAGGTGTGGGCAAAGCACCCGATGGGATTGAGTTCACCTACTACGACCCGGGGGCGTTCTCGGTATCCCTGGCCGGCAACTTCAACAACTGGGACGCCAACGCCGCGCCCATGGTGAAGGACGAGGAGGGGACCTGGAGGGTCGTCGTGAAGCTCGAGCCCGGGGACTATGAGTACAAGTTCGTCGTAAACGGCGCGACCTGGATGGCGGACCCCGACAATCCCAATGTCGTCGGGGACTACGGCAACTCCGGCATCACCGTAAACGCAGACGGCGAGCCCGTCATCGAGAAGGCCAAGGGCGCCCTGGAGATCATCTCGAATACGCCGGTCAACTCACGCGTGCTGATCACGGGGTGGTACAGGGGAACTTTCGCGGGGAGAAAGAACGTGCTCGGCGACGTCAGGTGGAGGCTGACACGGCAGCGCCATGAGATGTACGTCAGCATCAACCCCACGGTCGGCGGCAGCGTGAAGGGCTCCGGCACGCTTCGCATAGACTCGGGGGTCGGCGACATCCGCGAGATCAGGGCGGACTTCTACTCCGGCTGGCTCGACTTCGAGTCCGACATGTTCGGCGTCACGGGCTATTACAACGAGGAGTTGGTGGTCTACGACAATCCGCTCCAGTCGGTGGGACACATCAACCTGAAGGGGACGTGGTGGCGGGACGACATAGAATACGGCCGGGGCACGCAAGGCGTCATCCTCGACCTCGCGCTGGGTCCGACCGACAGCCGCATCTTCTACGCCAACACCTACGAGAAGGACATATACAACAACTTAGTCAGGTGGGTGTACAACCCGTCGACCTCCGACTACGACGCGATCTTCCGGTATGACAACACCGGCACCGACCTGCTGGGCCTGAGGACCAAGTTCGGCCTGGCGGGCGTCGACTTCGGGCTGACCCTCACCTCGGAGAGGAGCGGCTGGTGGGTCGGCTTCGAGGAGGAGAACGAGCCCGACCCCTATCTCGAGGAGTACAGGGAGCGGACGGGCGACGACCAGAGCACGTGGTTCGAGGCCGCGACTTCGAGGTGGGATCTCGGGGTCGATGCCGAGTATCAGCATTCCGACTGGCTCAAGGTCTTCGGCGAGTTCGCCGGCGACTCCTACACCAACGGCTGGGACGCCGCCAACCGCGTGCGCAAGCAGGGCGACCGCCTCGTCGACGGGGCCATCGACGTCGAGGCCGGCGGGGAGGACGGCTATCGTTTCAAGGTGGGCCTCGACGCCGACCGGGGGACCTTCGGCGTGAAGGTCGCATACGGGGTTGCGGACTTCGGCGGCATGAAGGCCGGCGACCTCTACATATCCGCGGAGCAGATCCCCTTCGAGGACATCGACACGCGCCTCTGGCAGTACTACGGGCCGCCGCTGCTCGAGGAATCGACGTACGTCCGCACATACGTCAAGGTGAACGGCATAGACCAGTTCTACATCTACCAGCTCGCGCCTCTTCCCCAGCGGCGCGCCGACCACGCGGAAGTCGACCTGTGGGCCGACAAGTGGGGGCTCGATTTCGGCGTGGAGTTCGACCTCCTGGACTCGAGGTGGACGGCGCCGGCGACCGGCGTGACTTCGAGCAACACCTGGGTCAAGGTCGTTCCCCATGTCAGGGGCGACCTCTTCGGAGGGAGGATGGACTATGACCTCGCCTACGTGAGCACGTACAACAACCTCCACGGCAGGATGCCGTCCAGGTTCGACGTCGGCGAGCTGCTCGTCAAGGGCAATGTCGATCTTACCAAGAACTGGGGGATCTATTATAATCTCAGGTGGGCTGATTATGACTGGGCGGAGGCGGGCGAGGCGTTGAGCGAGAGCTTCATCAACCCGCACCTGGCCTTCGTGTGGAGTCCCGTGCCCAAGGTCGAGATAAGGTTCGGCTGGGGAGTGAACCCGCTCTTCTACCGGGACACCCCCGTCGAGGGGCGCGAGATAGGCCGGGAGAGGTGGAGAACCAGTTACATGTGGATCAACCCGCATGACTCGCTCATAACCGCCGAGAGGGAGATGGAGAATCTCAAGATGCTGTCGCTGATGGGAGTGATAGCCTTCTAGAGGGTGCAGCGAATGAGGACCAGACTGACGATGTCGGTTGCGCTTGCGGCCGTCGCCATGCTTGCGCTCGGCTGTTCTTCGGCCCGGAGGATCGTGAGGGACAGGCTGC
>JALGWA010000264.1 GCA_025774425.1 bacterium | reverse complement strand
CTTGAGATCGAACATGCCGCGCCCTCCATCCCGGCTGAGGCACTCGGCGACCTCGCGCTCCCCGAAGACGCGGAGGAAGTCATCACCGACCTCGTAGCAGCAGGGACCTATCGAGGCGCCTATCACGAACCTCGTCCCGCGCCGGCCGGGCGCCGCGCCGGCCGCCTCCATCTCCCTGACGAGTCCCCGGACCACCCCGCCGGCGATGCCGCGCCAGCCGCAATGGGCGATACCCACGATGCGGGCGACTTCATCGACGGCGGTCAGCGGAACACAATCGGCCGTGCTGATCCCGATCATCACGCGACTCTCGCCCGTGACCAGTCCGTCGCAGACCGGCGTGCGGATCGCCGGCCTCCCCGCGCCGCCGGCCGCGGCGGCGAGCGCGACCACCCGGCTCCCGTGCTCTTGAACGGGGATCACGACTTCGTCGGGAGTCGGCCGGACGTTGCGCCCGGCGAATCGCGCCACCGGCCCGCGCCACGAGCCCCGGGGCAGACCATGATCTCGATCCGGGAACACGACGGTGCCTTGGGCGAGCCAGTCGTAATCGAGGCAGGGATACGAGAAGCACAGGCGGCCGTCGACGACCTTCTTCGAAGGAAGATCATGGCCGAAAGCCAATGCGTCACTCACTCGACGCGTCGCCTTTCCTCGTTACGCTGTGGACGCCCTTGATCTTTCCGATCGACTTCACGACGCGGCCGAGCTGGTTGAGGTTGTGGACGTCGACGACGAAAGACGCGACTCCCATGACGCCTTCGCTGCGCACGTCGGCGCTGAGAATGTCCGCGTTCTCGTCCGATATCGCCTTGGCGATCTCGGCCAGCATGCTGCGGCGGTCCTCGTTGGTGACGGTGATGAGCACGGGGAACGCCTGCCTCGGCTCGGTGTCCCACTCGACCTTGACGATGCTGCCCGCCTCGACTCCCAGGCTGACGACATTGGGGCAGACGGATCTGTGCACCGAAATCCCCCGGCCCTTCGTGACCAGCCCGACGATCTCGTCCCCCGGGATCGGCTGGCAGCACTTGGCGAAGCGGACGACGATATCATCCATGCCCTGGACCTTGACTCCCGAAGGCGGCGCCGCCCGGCGGACTCCCTTGACGAGCTCGGGGACCTTCTCCTCTTCCGGGCAGACCTTCCGCATCACCTGGACGACCGATATCTCCCCGCTGCCGATCGCGGCCAGCAGGTGCTCGGCATCGTCCTTGCCGAAAGACTGCGCGACCTCGTCGAGATCTTTCTCCCTGGGAGCATCCCGATGCGCCCTGCGGAAAACCTTCTCGAGCAGGTCCTTGCCCGTCTCGACGCTGTCGCTGTATCCCCTCGTCTTGAGCCAGCGCTTGATGCGCGATCTCGCGGTCGACGTCTTGACGAACTTCAGCCAGTCCTCGCTGGGCTCGGCGCTCTTCCGCGTGATTATCTCGACCGTATCCCCGTTCTTGAGCCGGTAGTTGAAGGGCACCAGACGGCCGTTCACCTTGGCGCCGACGCAGCGATGGCCGACCTCGGTGTGGACGGCATAGGCGAAGTCGATCGGAGTGGCCCCCATCGGCAGGTTCTTGAGGTCCCCCCCGGGCGTGAAGACGAATATCTCGTTGTGATACAGGTCGGCCTTGAGGGAGATCAGGAATTCCTTGGGATCCGTCAGGTCGCGCAGCCATTCGAGGGTCTGTCTCAACCAGGTAAGCTGCCGGTCGAGGTCCTTGTCGGACTTGCCCCCCTCCTTGTAGCGCCAGTGGGCGGCGATCCCCTCCTCGGCTGTCTTGTGCATTTCCTCGGTCCTGATCTGTATCTCCACCATCTCGCCGCGCGGGCCGATGACGGTCGTGTGAAGCGACCTGTACATGTTGTGTTTGGGCGTCGCGATGAAATCCTTGATGCGGTCTATGACCGGCGTGAAGCTCGAATGAATGACCCCGAGAGCCTTGTAGCAGTCGTTGACGCTCGCCGTGATGACACGCACGGCCAGGAGGTCGTAGATGTCCTCTATCGGGCGGCCCTGGCTCTGCATCTTCATGTAGATGCTGTAGAAGTGTTTGGCCCTGCCCTCGACGCGGGCCTCTATGCCGCTCTCCCTGAGTTTCGCGAGCAGCGGGCCCTTGAGCTCCTCGATGTAGCGCTCGCGCTCGGCGCGGCTCTCGGCGATCTGCGCCGCCAGGAACTCGTACGCCGCCGGGTCGAGGTACTTGAGCGCCAGGTCCTCGAGCTCCCACTTGACCCTGGCGATGCCCAGCCTGTGCGCAAGGGGGGCGAACACGTCGAGTGTCTCACGGGAGATTCTGACCCTGTCCTCTTCCGGCAGGTACTGGAGCGTCCGCATGTTGTGAAGGCGGTCGGCGATCTTGATCAGGATCACGCGCACATCCCTGGCCATGGAGAGCAGCATCTTCCTGTAGTTCTCCATCTGCTGCTTCTCCGGGTTCTCGAAGCTCATCTCGCTGATATGGGTGACCCCGTCGACGATGTCGGCGACCTCGTCGCCGAATTCGTGGCGCACCTCGTCCAGCGCGATGGAGGTGTCCTCGATGATGTCGTGGAGCAGTCCCCCGGCGATCGTCACCGGGTCGAGATGGAGTTCCGCCAGTATGCGCGCCGTCTCGACGCAATGGGTCAGATACGGGGCGCCCGACAGGCGCATCTGGCCCTCGTGCGCCATCCGGCTGAAGAGGTAGGCGCGCCTCACGAGGTCGAGATCGGCTCCCGGCCTCAAGGTCGCTATATCGGAAAGGAACTTCTCGATTCCGGGGTCCGCGGCCGCCGTCTTCTCCCGCTTACCTGACATATACCAAGCCGTCCCCAATCCGGTGTCCGGTCCAGTGCCACATATAGGCTATCGGAAAGAGCGCGGGCTCCAAGTAGCGAAATCCTCCGGTCAGCGGGCGGGCGGTGGAGCAGGTCATAAGCCGAGTTCTGTTCCCGGGGGCCCGACCGCAAGTCCCCCCCGGGACGATGGTCATTAATCTAAGGATGCGGATTGCTCCGCACCTCATGCGGCCCAACCCGGGAATCATAACGAAGCGGGCGACTTCTCTTCCCCTATTTGGCCTTGCTCCAGGTGGGGTTTGCCTAGCTGCCCCCGTCACCGGGGGCACTGGTGAGCTCTTACCTCACCGTTTCACCCTTACCGGCCGAGGCCGGCGGTTTGCTTTCTGTGGCACTTTCCTTGGGATCGCTCCCACTGGGGGTTACCCAGCACCCTGCCCTGCGGAGCTCGGACTTTCCTCACACGGCAAGCCGTGCGCGACCACCTAACCTGCTCCGGACCTGTCCTGCCTCTGCGCTGCTATGGCCAGGTTCGCCAGGTTGTCCGCCTTGCTGTTGTCCTTCCTGTCTATTTCTGTAACTTCAAACACTGCAAAATGTTTCGTAAGTTGCTTGAGCCGCCGGTAGAGATTCGCCAGACCGGGGCTCTTCACCCTGTACTCACCCTTAATCTGCCGGG
>JALGWA010000263.1 GCA_025774425.1 bacterium | reverse complement strand
GAGTTCCGATCCCAATTTCGCCGCCTGGGCGGCGGCCGCGATCGCCGAGGCCTATGTCGAGGACCGGGTGACCGTCAGGAAGACCGGAGGCATCGAGAGCTTCTTCGAAGACCAGCTGAGGCGCACGGAGGAGAGGCTGATCGACCTGCAGGAGCATGAGCTCGAGCTGAGGAAGCAGGGGGAGATATACGACCTCGAGTTCCAGCAGACGGTGGCGATACGCAACAAGGGAGAGTACGAGCTCAAGCTCGGCGAGACACGGAGCGAGCGAATCGCCGAGGAGCGCAAGCTCGAAGCGATGAAACGGAGGCTCAGGGAGGATCCCGACCTGCTGCTTCCCTTCCCCGAGCTCGCCGGCGACAAGCTCGTCAACGAGATGCTCGCCTCATACTGGCGCCTCCGGGTGAGCCGTGACGAGAAGGCCGCTCTGTTCACCGAGAACAACCCGCAGGTGAAGATGCTCGACGAGCGGCTGGAGAGGATGAAGCGGAGATTCCACGACGAGGTGAAGCGGAGAATCAAGGAAAAGGAGTTCTACATAGAGGACCTGCGCGCGCGCGAGGAGGGCCTCGAGCGCGCCATCGCCGAGGTCGCCGAGCAGCTCAAGCAGACGCCGGAGATCGTGGCGCAGATAGACTACCTGGAGAAGGAAATCGCATACACGTATTCCCACTACGACCAGCTTCTGACCAAGATGCTCGAGACGATCGTCTCCCAGGCCAACGATACGAGGGTGTCCAACGCCAAGGTGATCAGCGAGGCGATGGTATCGGCGACGAGGGCCGGCAAGATGAAGTCGGTATATGTCGTCTTTTCCATACTCCTCGGCGTCACGCTGGGCGTCGGGTTCGGGTTCCTGCTGGAGAATCTGGACCATTCACTGCGCTCGACGGACGATGTCGAGGACCTGCTCGGGGTGCCTGTGCTGGGCTCGATACCCGACTCGGACAGGCTCTCCGACATGACGCGGCGGGTCAGCAAACTCGTTTCGGAACGGGGGCGCGGATGACAGAATGGGACGGCGGCGCGGCGCCCGGGGCCGAAGAAGCGGGAGCGTCGGGCGGAACAGTGCTTGACGAGCTCAAGAACTACTACACGGGCTTGATCGGGCAGGTCGAGATAGCCCTGCCCAACATGGAGTCGCGTGTGCTCATGCTGGCGAGCTCCGTCTACGGCGAGGGCACGACGGACGTGGCCATGGGGCTCGGCATGACGATGGCAGGGGAGCTCGGCAGGAAAACGGCCATCGTGGACTGCAACGTGCATCATCCCGAAGTGCATTTGAGATTCGGCCTGCCGGACGTGGGCCTGGGGGAATACTTGACCGGCAGGCTCTCCATCGAGCAGGCCCTGTCCAACACGGTCGTGCCCAATCTCTACATCATGCCGCTCGGCAGAGGAGTCGTCTCGCTGGCGGCCTTCGGCGACGAACGTTTGGAGAAGTTGATTGCGGAGTTGAGGAGCAACTTCGATTATGTCCTGATTGACGCCGCGCCGGTGGGCGTCTATCCCGAGTGCGTCATAATGTGCAACAAGGTCGACGGGATCATCCTGGTCGTCCGCTACGGACGCACGAGGCGCGAGATCGTCAAGCGAGCCAAGGAGATCATAACTCGTGCGGACGGAAAAGTTCTGGGGGTCGTGCTCAACAGGAGGAAGTTCCCCATACCGGAATTCCTCTACAGGAAAGTCTAGCAGAGGTTGCAGGGCGGAGGAGCCTTTTCTTGGCAGACGAGGCGAGGACAAAGAGTGCTGAGCGATACCTGCGGTATGCGCTGTTCGCGGGCATCGGGCTGGGAGCCGTCCTCCGATTCGTTTCTCTGGCGGGCAAGAGCCTCTGGGTCGACGAGCTCCTCACCATAGTGAACGCGCACCTCGGGGAGCCGGGGATCTTCTCCTACGTGCTGCACAATCTCCAGGGGCCCGCTGTCTCGCTGTTCATACACTTCTGGGCCCGGCTGGGCACGACCGAGACGCTACTGAGGCTTCCCTTCGCCGTAGTGGGGGTGCTCGCCATACCCGCGATGTATGCGCTCGCCCGCGAGATGAGCGACGGGTGGACTTCACTCCATACGGCCTTTCTGCTCGCACTGTCCCCCGTCCACATATGGTATTCCCAGGAGGTGCGCGGCTACGCCTTCGTCGTGCTGTTCTCGATCCTCTCCACCTGCTTCTTCTTCAAGTGGGTCAGGAAGGGTAACCGCTCCGATATCGCGCTCTACGCCGTCTCCGTCTTCGCGGGACTCGTTTCGAACCTCAGCATGGCTTTCGTCGTGGGAGCTCACCTGGTGTTCCTCATCGTGCGGCGCCGGCAGGCGCGCATCGCCCTGTGGTGGGCGGTCGCCGTCTGCCTCGTCCTCGTCGCCTTCTCACCGTGGGTCGGGGAAATCGTCGCGCGCGTCCAGCCCCAGCGAGTGGTCGGCGGCGATACCGGCCCGCCCCTCATCGGCGGCGCGTCCCTCTCGGCGATGGCGGTGCCTTACGCCTTCTTCACGTTCGGAGCCGGCTACACCTTCGGCCCTTCGCCGAGGGACCTGCAGGTCGACCGGAGGGGCTCGATACGCAGGAACCTCCCGGCCATAGTCTTCGCTGCCTTCGCCCTGGGAGTGCCCCTGCTTGTGGGATTGGCGGCCGCCGCCGGCGGGGACAAGGATGTCTTCACGTTGCTTCTGGCCTGCCTCATTGTGCCGGCCCTGGCGGTGGCCATCGTTTCCGCCGGCACTCGTCGCCCTGCCGGCATTCGTGATGCTGCTCGGCATGGGCACCGCGAGACTTACGGAGACGCGCTACGGCGTTCTTGCAGCGCCCCTCGCCGGACTCGTCGCCCTGTCGCTTGCCAACTACTTCGGAAACCCGCATTACGCCAAGGACGACCTGAGGGCGGCGGCGAGGGTCATCGAGCAGGACTACCGTGAGGGGGACGTCGTCGCGGCCGTGTTCACGGCCGAGCCGCTCGAGTTCTACCTCGACGGCCTTGCGGACGTCGAGGTCTTCGGGAAGGACCACATCGCGTCGCCCGAGAACATGACGGGCCGCTGCCGCGAGCTGGCCGCCGGCGGGCGCAGGGTGTGGCTGAGCCTCTGCCGCGAATGGCAGGTCGACCCGAACGGGCGCATCCAACGGTGGTTCGAGGATAATCTGGAGGAGCTCGACCGCTGGTCGTTCACCGGCGTCAGGCTCTTCCTGTACTCGACGCGGGGAATGTAGATGAACCACGTGATTGCCGGAGCGAGGGACTGGAAATACGGCCTGATGGTCTGGACGCTTGTCTGCATCAGCGGGTTCATCCTCGTCTTCGCCATATACAACAGCACCGTGGACAACAAGACCATCTTCTACACGGTGCTCGTCGCCAATGTCATGCTCGTCGGGTACATAGTCCTCCTCAAGGAGATAAGCCTGGGAATCCTGATCTACCTGTACTCACTGACTTTCCTCAACTACTATTGGAGGTTCGTCCTTCCAGGGCGATGGCCCGACCTCGACATACCGAGGTTGATGTTCGCCTTCATATGGTTCGTCATTCTCCTCGAGACGCTGGTGGGGGGCAGGAGACTGCTGCCGCGCACGACGACCGAATGGGCCATGCTCGCGCTTCTCGCGGCAGTGATGGGCGTGATGGTGACCCGCGGCCACGTCAGGATCCGGCAGTTCCTCAACGGCTACGCCATACCCTATGCCATGTTCGTATGCGCCAAGAACTCGTTCACGACCAGGAAGGACCTGCAGCGCTTCATATTCTGGTTCGCCGTGCCGCTGTCCATATACTTCCCCGTCAACCACATGTTCGAGCACTACAGGATGACCCAGTTCGTGTTCCCGAGGTATATCCTGAGTCCCGTCATCGCCGGCGTCGAGATAACGTGGGGCGAACGGGCCCTCGGGGCCTTCCTGCAGCCCGTGGACACCGGCATGGCAATGGTGTCGGCCTACCTGCTCAGCATGTACAGCCTGTCGAGGATACGCGGCTCATGGCCGAAGCTCCTGAGGGCGTTTATCACGATGCTGACGCCGATCGCGGTGTTCTTCACCTATACGCGGTCGGTTTATCTCGGTTTCTTCGCGGCGATCATGGTGCTGCTCTTGTTCTCGCGGCGGCAGAAGACGCTTGCCGTTTTCATAGTTGTCGCCGTGGTGCTCGGCGTCCTCGCCAACTGGTCCAATGTCACGACGGCGGAGCGTTCAGCGGGCGGGCTGGCCACCGAGCACACGGTCATGGCCAGACTGGTGCTCGCCGAGGTGTCGCTCAAGATGTTCGCCGACCGGCCGTTCGTCGGCGTCGGCTTCACGAGGTTCATGGAGTACTCGCCTGCGTATGTGAAGACCGTTCGGGCGACCCTCCTCGGCTACAGGGAGCACTGGATCGGGCAGCACGTCAACCAGCACAATCAGTTCTTCTCGGTGCTGACCGAGATCGGCCTCATCGGCCTCGTGCCGCTCCTCGTGATCTACTTGACGTTGTGGAGGACCTTCATCAGGGCAAGGAGGATCGAGGCGGACAACTACGACGGCGAACTCGTCGTGACGGTGATGGCCATGTGGGCGGGATACACGGTCAACATCATGTTCATGGAGCCGAGGTTCTTCGAATTCATGAACGTGCTCCCGTACATATTCGCCGGCATCATAGTGGGTGGCTACCAGCGCACAATGCTGAAAAGATACAGGACATTCGAACCGAGTGAAAGGAGTTAGGGAAGTGAAAGTACCATTCGTCGACCTCAAGGCCCAGCACGCAGCCCTCAAGGAGGAGGTCGAGTCGGCAATCATGAACGTCGTCGCCGACGCCGCCTTCGTCGGCGGCAAGTACGTGGCGGCTTTCGAGGAGGACTTCGCCTCGTACTGCGGCGTGAGTCACGCCGTAGGGACGAGCTCGGGCACCTCGGCCCTTCAACTGGCTTTGCTCGCCATGGGCGTCGGCCCGGGCGACGAAGTGATCACGGCGGCGAACACGTTTATCGCCACGGCCGAGGCGATATCTCACACGGGCGCGAGGCCGGTGCTGGTGGACATGGACCGGGAGACCTACAACATCTCAGCGGCGGCCGTCGAAGAGGCTATTACCGACAAGACCAAGGTGCTGGTCCCCGTTCACCTTTACGGCCAGCCTGCGGACATGGATCCCATACTCGAGATCGCGAAGAGGCGGAACCTCCTCGTTCTCGAGGACGCCGCGCAGGCCCAGGGCGCCCGGTACAAGGGCAGAAGATGCGGGTCTTTCGGGCACGCCGCCGCTTTCAGCTTCTACCCGGCCAAGAACCTCGGCGCATACGGGGACGCGGGCGCCGTGGTGACCAACGACGCCGGCTACGTCGAGAGCATACGTCTCTACATGAACCACGGCAGGCGAAGCGCGCATGACCACGCCGTCATAGGTTTCAACGAGAGGCTCGACGGCCTGCAGGCCGCGGTGCTCAACGCGAAGCTGAGTGCTCTCGACGAATGGAACGGGCTGCGGCGCGAGGCGGCCTCGCGCTATGACAGCCTCCTAGCCGGCCTCGACCTGGAGACGCCGAAGGTGCTGGCCGACGCCGAACACATCTACCATCTCTACGTCGTCAGGGTCAAGCAAAGGGACGACGTGAGGGCCGCACTGGCGGCCAAGGACGTCGCGACGGGCATTCACTACCCGGTGCCGGTGCATCTCCTGGACGCGTACAAGGAACTGGGATACGGGAGGGGAAGCTTCCCGGAGGCCGAGGGAGCCGCGGACGAGATAATGTCGCTCCCGATGTTCCCGCACATCACCGAAGAGCAGCAACAATTCGTGGCGGCATGCCTCGAAGAGATAGTGGGGAAGAAGAGCTAGATGGCGACAGTCGAAGACCAAGAGCAGGCCGCGGGCGGCGCCCGGTTCGGCGCCGGCCCGCCCGGGACGAAGAGCCTCTTCACCAGAATGTCCTTTCTGTGGCTGCTCGACGTCTGTTGCCTGAGTGTTTCGCTCTACCTGGGCTGGTGGCTGCGCCTGGGATCCGGTTTCTTCGGCGGCGTCGGCGTGTTCCCTCCGCACCGGTGGGCCGCCCTCGTCGGCGTCAGCGTGCTGTGGACGTTGATCTTCCACTTCGAGGGGCTCTACCGGCGGCCCAAGGTCATCACCACCGGGGGCCAGATCCTCTCGATAGCCAAGAGCATAACGCTGGGCTATCTCCTGCTTCTCGCCATGTCGTTCGCGCTCAAG
>JALGWA010000262.1 GCA_025774425.1 bacterium | reverse complement strand
GTATCTCATCACCGAGCAGGTGAGTGACAGGGACCCGACGGAGGCGGTCGCGCGGCCGAGGGCGTGGCGGAGGGTCCCCAAGGCGCTCACCATCCGGGACATCGAGTTGCTGCTGGCCGCGCCCGATACCAGCCGCCCGCTCGGGGTCCGGGACAAGGCGATGCTCGAGTTCACGTATGCCACGGGCATGCGCGTATCCGAGGTCATAGGCTTCCGGCTCAGGGACCTCAGTTTCCCGGATGCGACGGCGAGGTGCTTCGGCAAGGGCTCGAGGGAGAGACTCGTGCCGGTCGGCGAAGTCGCCCTCCGGTGGGCGCGGCTCTACATAGACACCGTGAGGCCGGCGCTTCTCAAGGGCGGCGCGTCGGAGATCCTGTTTCTCAACTGGCGGGGTAAGCCGCTTTCGAGGATGGGATTCTGGAAGATCCTCGCGGCCTGCGCGAGGACGGCGGGCATCAAGGCGCCGGTTTCGCCCCATGTGCTCCGCCACTCGTTCGCGACTCATCTTCTCGAAGGAGGGGCCGATCTCCGGGCCGTGCAGCAGATGCTCGGACACCGCAACATAAGCACGACGCAGATTTACACCAAGGTCGACGTGGAACACCTGATAGAGGTGCACAGGCTCTACCACCCGAGGGAGAGACATTACAGTGCGATCAAGAGCAGCAAGGCCGGGTAGGCTTCTCCCGGCGAGAGTCGAGCGGGAGATGCGGCGCATTGGGCGGCTGGCCGGGAAGAGGGGCATGCATGCCTTCATCGTCGGCGGCATGGTGCGCGACATCCTTCTCGGGTATCCGACGACCGACCTCGATATCACGATCGAGGGCGACGCCGTCACCGTGGCGCGTGACTACGCCGGGGCCGTCGGCGGCCGCCTCAGGAACGTCACCAGATTCGGCACCTGCAAGGTGGAGGGCGGGCCCGCCGGCACGGTCGATTTCGCCTCGACCCGGACGGAGACCTATTCGAGGCCGGGGGCCCTCCCGGACGTCAGGATCTGCCGCGACATCCTGCTCGATCTCGAGCGGCGGGACTTCGCGATCAACGCCATGGCCGTCAGCCTTTCGGCTGCGTGCTACGGGCTGCTGCTCGACCCCTTCGACGGGTGGGGCGACATCGAGCACGGCCGCCTGACCGTGCTTCACCCGTGTTCGTTTCGCGACGACCCGACGAGGGTGTTGCGCGGAGTGAGATTCGCGGCGCGCTACGGCTACCGCTTCGAGAAGCGTACGCTCGCCCTTCTGGATGAATGCCTGGCCGCGGGGTGCATGCGGACGATTTCGGGGAAGAGGGTGAGGAGGGAGCTCGATCTCATTTTCGAGGAGGATCGGGCGGCCGCCGCAGTCAGGCTCCTGCACAGCCGGAGCATTCTGAGGGCAGTCGACAAAGGGCTCGATCCGGATGCGCGGCACTTCAAGCGTCTAAGGGCGGTCGATCTCGCCGGGCGCAAGTTCTCAGGCTGGGTCGGAGCCGGCTTCGCCCCGCGCCTGCTCTGGTTCGGGTATCTCTTCACGGGCAGGCGCGCGTCGACGGCGGCGCGCCTCGCCGAGCGTCTCGACCTCGACCGCGCCGCCAAGAGGATCTCCCTCTGGGCCGCGCGCGACGCGGGCGGCGTCGCCCGGCGCCTGTCCGGCCTCAAGCCGAGCCAGGCCTACGAGGCGACCAGGTTGCTCGGGCCCCTGCCGCCCGAGGCGCTCGCGCTTCTCTATGCCCTGTCGGGCAGGAGGGAGCGGAGCATGATCTCCACTTACATGCTGCGCTGGCGGCATGTAAGGCCGCGCCTCTCGGGCGACGACCTCATCGCCCTCGGCGTCCGGTCCGGCCCGGCCGTGGGAAATATGCTCGATCACATCCTCCGCCTGAAGCTCCAGGGGAGACTCCCGACACGCCGCTCGGAGGCCGCCTTCGTGCGCAGGGAGGCCGGGATTGTGCATTCCCGGACCTGACCCCCCAAGATTCGGTTGACAGAGAATGAGTTAGGGTGTTATATTTGCGCAAATCTCTGGCTCCCCCGCATGGGGCATTCGCGGGGCGAGCGATGGGGGGCTGTACTAAATACAATCGATAGTAGCCGGTATCTTTGCGATATTTCTCGGGCTCAGCGTCCACGAGTATGCACATGCCTGGGCCGCCAAGTCCCAGGGCGACAGGACGGCGGAGTACTACGGGCGGCTCACGCTCAATCCCCTGGCTCACATCGACCTCGTAGGCACAATATTGCTGCCGCTCGTGCTGCTGGTGAGCTCGGGCGGCAGGATGGCCTTCGGCTGGGCCAAGCCCGTTCCCGTGAATCCGTTCGCCTTCAACCACCCGCGCAAGGGCGTGCTCATCGTCTCCATCGCAGGGCCCGCGGCCAACGTGCTCCTGGCGCTTGCGGCCGGCGTGCTGTTCAGGCTGACGGCGGCGACTCCGGCGGTGGGTGAGACCTTCGGCCCGCTCCACCTGGTGCTGCTTTCGATCGCGTCCATAAACCTCTACCTGGCCTTCTTCAACCTCATCCCCATTCCCCCGCTGGACGGGTCCGGGGTGGTCGCGTCGTTCCTGCCCACCGAGTATGCGATGAGGTACGAGAGCATTGGCCGAATGGGCATGCTGATCATATTCGGACTGATCATCATCGGGAGTTTCATGGGTTTCAGCATCATCGGCGCCATCATCGTCCCGCCGGCGCACGGCCTGTTGAGGCTCTTTACGGGCCTGCCTTTCTGAGGGAGAAAGACATGAAGCAGAAGACAATCCTGAGCGGTATGAGGCCCACGGGCAAGCTCCACCTGGGGAACTACGCCGGCGTGCTGGTCAACTGGGTGAGGCTGCAGGACGAGTACCGGTGCTTCTTCGAGGTCGCGGACTGGCACGCGCTGACGACCGGCTACGACAAGACTGCGAATCTCACGGAGGACACCGTCGAGGTCGTGATCGACTGGCTCTCGGCGGGCATAGACGTCGAGAAGAGCGTCGTGTTCCTCCAGTCGGACGTCAAGGAACACGCCGAGCTGCACCTGTTGCTCTCCATGCTGATCAGCGTTCCCCGCCTGCAGAGGAACCCGACGCTCAAGGACCAGGTGAGGGACCTCGAGCTCGGCGAGAACATCACCTACGGGCACCTCGGCTATCCCGTGCTCCAGGCGGCCGACATACTGATCTACAAGGGGAACGCCGTGCCCGTGGGGGAGGACCAGCTCCCGCATCTCGAGATCGCGCGTGAGCTCGCGAGGAGGTTCAACACTCTTTACGATGTCGAAGTGTTCCCGGTGCCGGAGCCCATACTGACGAGGTCGGCCCGGCTGCCGGGGCTGGACGGCAAGCGCATGAGCAAGTCGGTGGGCAACGTCATCCTTCTCGCCGACCCTCCCGAGGTCATCGAGAAGAAGGTGAAAACGGCCATCACCGATCCCGAGAAAATACGCATGGGCGATCCCGGTCACCCTGACATCTGCAATGTCTTCGCCTATCACCGGACCTT
>JALGWA010000261.1 GCA_025774425.1 bacterium | reverse complement strand
ATCTCGGCTACGCGAGCAACGGCACCTACGCTTTCGCCAACGATGTGAGAAACACCCTCGGCACCGACTGGGCGTCCATCGTCTACATCGCCGACAGCAGCAATGACGCCGATGACATGTTCCCCGACGGAAGGTTCGCCTACGCGAACCTCGGCGGGCCGCGGTTCATCATGACTTACGGCAACGACGGCTGGGGAATCGCCAACATGGACGCCGTGATGGCCCATGAGCTCAGCCACTGCTTCTACGCCCTGGACGAGTACGCCGACGCGGGGGTCGGTTGCACCGCCCGTTCGGGCTATCTCAACGCCGAGAACCAGAACTCCTGCTACCCGAGCGGCTGCGGCGGCTGCGACACCAACAGGCCCTTCTGCATCATGCGGAGCAAGCCGCTCTCGAGCGCCGTGGTCTGCGCCAGCACCAAGGGCCAGATCGGCTGGACGGATACCGACGGTGACAGCATCCCCGACATCATGGACACGACCTGCGAGACCATCCTCTACGAGTACACGCCCGACCCCTGCTCCACGGCCACGCCGGCGTACGCGGGCACGTGCTGGGTGGAGAGGCTGCCCAACAACAACCCGCACGGCCAGGGCCACGACATCACACTCGCCTTGATCGAGAAGGTCGAGTACAGGGTGGACGGCGGGCCGTGGCAGGAGGCGAGCCCCACCGACGGCGCATGGGATCTCGACAGGGAAGCCTTCCATTTCACTTGTGATCCGCTCGCTGAGGGGACGCACGTCATAGAGGCCTTCGCCAGCAACACCTACGGCATCTACGACACCACCTTGGCCGTGGACACCCTGACCATCGAGGCCGGCTCAGGCGTGGAGCGCGGGGTCGCGCTCGATGAGGTCTTCATCTCGTCCCGGCCCAATCCCTTCGCCTCGGAGATCCGGCTGAGGTACAGCGTGCCGGGCGCCTACGGCTCGAGCGTGCCCGTCTCGCTCAAGATCTTCGACGTCAGGGGCAGGGAGGTCGCCACGCTCGCTTCGGGCGCCGCGGCGCCGGGGGAGAAGAGCGCCGTATGGGACGGGACATACGCCGACGGCAGTGCGGCTCCGAGCGGCATATACTTCCTCAGGCTGACGGCCGGGCGGGCCCGGGTGGTCGAAAAGGTGGTTCTCGCCAGATAGGTGTTGAAACAAATCCGGGCCTGTGGTAGTTAGACCTCAAGGGAAGTGCATTCCCCTGTGCCTTTTGTGGAGTTCCACCCGCGGTACGTCGAGGAGGGAAAGCGATGGCCAGGCTATGGTTGGTTCTGCCTGCAGCGGTGCTCTGCGCGCTCTCGGGCTGCTCGAACGAGGATGTGGTCGCCAGATGCGGCGACTATGAGATCACGGTGGACGACCTCCGCTTCGAGGTCACGAAGCTGGGGCCTTCGTACAGGTTCGACGGGTCCCTCGAGGCGCGTATGAAGCTCGTGGAGAATCTCTGCGCCAGGTACATCCTCACGGAGGAGGCCGCCGCCCTCGGCTTCGCGGAAGAAGCCGAGCAGGCGAAGCTGGACGCCGAACGAACCGCGGTGGGCGAGGCGTACGGGAAGTGGAAGATCGAAAAGGCCGTCAGGGTTCCGAGGATAAGTTCGCTCAAGTGGAGGAAGAAACTCGACCGGAGGCTGAACATAAAGGACATCGTCTTCCGCGCGAGGGGGCTGGCCGAGGAGGCCGTGCGCGCCATCCAGGACGGGGCCGCCTATGACGACCTCGAGAAGATGTACGCCGGCGACGAGGGCGTCGCCTTCAATGACATCGGCTGGAAGGCGTGGCGGGACATCGACCGCGGCCTCACGAAGCATCTCTTCCCCTTGGAGGTCGGCCAGTTCAGCTCGATCGTCAGCCTGTCGGACGGCTACCACCTGTTCTACCTGGCCGACGCCGCGGAACTGGGCGTGAAAGACGAGGTGCTCTACCTGCGCGCAAGGAAGTTCGACAGGTGGATGAAGGAAGAGCGGGCGAGGAGGAAGAACGAGCGGGAGCTGGTCCGCCGCTATGATTTCAGGCCGGACGCCGCCGGCGTCGACGCGGCCCTGGAGGCTTTCGCGAAGGCATTCGCCGGCGAGCGCCCGCCGGAGGATCTGCTCGAGAGGTCCGTCGCGACATTCAAGGGCGGCCGGGTTTCGGTGGCCGACCTGTTCAGCTTCTATTTCGACTCGCCTCCGGAGTCCAGGTTCTACCCCGGGGACGCCTACTCCATAATAAAAGCCGCCTGGAACCTGGCGCTTCCGGACATACATGTCATGGCGGGCTACGACATGCGGCTCGACAACCTCTACGAAGTCAAGTGGGCGGGCAGGAAGGCGCGGCAGGACTACCTCGTCCCGCAGGTGGAGGACCATTTCCGCAGCGCGATAGAGGTCACCGACGCCGACATAGAGCAGTACTATCGGGACAGGAAGGAGGACCTGGTCACGCCGACCAGATACCGCGCCAGACGGATCCTGCTCGAGACCCAGGACGAGGTCGCGCGCGTGATCAAGGAGCTCGAGGCGGGGGCGGATTTCGCGTCGCTCGCCGAGAGATACTCGCATGACTCCTACACGGCCGCCAAGGGAGGCGACCTGGGGTCCATGACCTACGGCATCGTGGCGGCTTATGACTCCGTGATAGACGGCCTCCGGCAGGGAGAGGTCAGCCGGCCCTTCGAGACGAGCGCCGGCATCGAGATTCTGAAGCTCGAGGAGTTGTCGGGCGGCGAGCAGCTGTCCTTCGAAGAGGCCCTTCCCCTGATCGAGGGGTTCATACGCAACCAGACGGCCAACGAAATGCTCGCCGATCTGGTCAAGCGGAAGAAGCAAGACCTGGGGTTCGCGATCGACGAGGACCTGCTTGCGGCCGTGTGGCTGCCCGAGCCCGGCTGGAAGCAGAAGGCGGCCAAGAAGGTGGAGGCGGAGCGTGAGGGCGGCTAGCCCCCTTCCTGGGTCTTCCTCCCCATGAGATCGATGTTCCTCCGCGCGTTGCGGTTGCCCGGATTGACCTCGAGGGCGCGCTCCCAGAGCCGGACGGCCTCGTCGTCCCTGCCCTCCCGGGCGTAGATGACCCCGAGATTGACGAGCGCCCCCTCGTGCCTGGGGTCGAGCGCGAGGATCTCTTCATACGCCCTCCTCGCTTCGGCGGTCTTGCCCTCGTTCTGCAGGAGCACGGCCTTGTTGTACTTCAAGGCGAGGTTCTGCGGCCGGGCGCCCTCGAGCCGGCCGAGGACCTCTTGCGCCCGCTCGTCCCGCCCGCTCCTCGCATAGGCCGTCGCCAGGGCGAGGAGGACGTCGGGCTCGCCGGGGTTGAGCCGGGCGGCGCGCTCGTAAGCGGCTATGGCCGCATCGAGATCGCCGATCTCCTCGTAGGCACTGCCCAGATTGGCGTGGGCCCTCCAGTTGTCGGGATTGATCTCGAGTTCCCGCTTGAAGAGGTCGATCGCGTCTTGGATTCGGCCTTCCCGCCTTTCTATCGTGCCGAGGATGTTGTTGCA
>JALGWA010000260.1 GCA_025774425.1 bacterium | reverse complement strand
GAGCCCTCGGACATCCTCTTCGAGATCTACGACGTCGAGGGAAGGAGGCTCCACTCGCAGGATCTGGGCAGGCTCGGAGCCGGGCGTCACTCGATAAGATGGGCCGGCGCGCGCGAAGGCGCCGGCGTAGCGCCGGGTGTCTACTTCTACCGGCTCGATGGGCGTTCGGGTTCGGCAACAGGAAAACTCGTTGTACTCAAATAAGTTACAGCGACGGTCCGGGCTTGACATCGGGGCTTCCCTGTGGTAATTGCTTACTGGTGGCGGCATCTGCTTGGAGTACATTGACTTGGCAAGACTGCTACTGCCCAGGAAGACCAAGATCGTCTGCACGTTGGGGCCGGCGACGGCTTCCCTGAAGATGATCCGCGCCGCGGTGAGGGCCGGCGCCGATGTCTTCCGCCTCAACTTCTCCCACGGCGACCATGCATCCCATGCCGAGGCCATGGCCCGAATACGCAAGGTCTCGCGCGACCTCGGCCGTCCCATTCCCATAATGCAGGACCTGCAGGGCCCGAGGTTCAGGGTCGGGGTGCTTCCGGACCACCAGGTCGACCTCAGGCGGGGCGCGGAGGTCACCGTGTCCAACAAGCCGGCCGGCGCCGATGTCATCCCCGTGAGCCCGCCGTACACATTCGAGGGCGTGCGGCGGGGCGACCGCATCACCTTCGGCGATTACGGAGTGTCCCTCAAGGTCGTCTCGGCCGGCGCCGGGGGCCTTGGATGCAGAGTCACGCGGGGCGGGAAGATCTACGACAGGACCAGCGTCAATTTCCCGTCCTCGAGCGCGCGCTTCCCGACGCTGACGAGGAAAGACCTCGCCGATCTCAAGTTCGGCTTGTCGAAGGGTGTCGACCTCGTGGCTCTGTCCTTCGTGCGGAGCGCCTCCGATGTCGTCAACCTGAGGAAGCGCCTCAGGGGGACCGGCGTCGGCATCGTCTCGAAGATCGAGACCAGGCAGGCCATCAGGTCGATCGACGCCATCATCGACGAGTCCGACGCCGTGCTGGTCGCGAGGGGCGACCTTGCCAAGGAGATCTCCATGCGCGAGGTGCCGATCGCCCAGAAGGTGCTCATCGAGAAGTGCATCCGCAAGGCGACCCCCGTCATTACGGCGACGCAGATGCTCGAATCGATGATCCAGAACCCCGAGCCCACACGAGCGGAGGCCACCGACGTTGCCAACGCCGTCTTCGACGGCTCGGACGCCTTGATGCTCTCGGGCGAGACGGCCATCGGCGACCATCCCGTGGAGGCCCTCAAGATGATGGACGCGCTCATACGGACGGCCGAGCGGGCGATCGCGAGGAAGGGCATAAGAGGCAAGCGGCCGCTGGAGCCGGAGCGGGAGGTCGACGAGATGATAGCGGCGCTCGCCGTCGAGGCGGCCGACAGGCTCGGCGCGAGAGCGATACTGACTTTCACCATGAGCGG
Organism: bacterium; assembly: GCA_025774425.1. Lineage (GTDB taxonomy): Bacteria > Arandabacterota > Arandabacteria > Arandabacterales > JALGWA01 > JALGWA01. The sequence continues at coordinate 2,055 of JALGWA010000260.1, read as the reverse complement.
GAGCACGGCGCTCCGCGTCGCCAAGTTCAGGCCGGAGGTGCCTGTCTTCGCGGTCACGCCCGTCAGGCAGACGCGGATGAAGCTGGCGCTCTCCTACGGGACGCTGTGCGAGGAGGTGGCCGAGACGCGCGACATGGAGAAGATAGTCGCCAAGGCGGTCGAGATGGGAAAGCGCGGCGGTTTCCTGCGAACCGGCGACCTCATAGTGGTGACGGCCGGCATGCCGCCCTGGGTCAGCGGCAAGACCAACATGCTCAAGGTGGAAACGGTGTGAGGGGCTCGGGGGCTGCGCCGGCGGCCTGTGCCGGCGCCATGGAGAGGAGTGGGGATGCGCGGGCTCAGCCATGAGGCCAGGCGGCTCGACATGGTGGAGAGGCAGATCAGGGCCCGTGGCATATCGGACCCTCTGGTGCTGGCGGCCATGCGCAAGGTGCCCAGGCATCTGTTCGTCCCCGAGGAATACCAGGCGGCGGCATACGACGACAGGCCGCTGCCGATCGGCGGGGGGCAGACGATTTCCCAACCCTATATGGTCGCCAGCATGACGGCGGCGCTCGGGCTCGCGGGTGACGAGAAGGTGCTCGAGATCGGCACGGGCTCGGGTTATCAGGCGGCGATTCTCGCGGAGATCGCCGAGAAGGTCGTCACCGTCGAGAGAAGGCAAGACCTCCAGAAGCGGGCCGCGCGACTGCTCCGGGAGCTGGGATATGCCAACGTCGAGGCCGTCACGGGGGACGGCTCCGGCGGCTACGCTCCCCGGGCGCCCTATGACGCCGTAATCGTCACAGCCGGCGCCCCGCGCATACCGGAAGCGCTGGTCGAGCAGCTCGCGGACGGCGGGAGGCTCGTGGTTCCCGTGGGCAGCGCCTTCCACCAGACGCTGACGCGTGTAACCAAGCGCGCCGGCCGGGTGGAGACGGAGAATCTCGAGGGCTGCGTTTTTGTGCCTTTGATCGGGGAACATGGGTGGGGTGAAGATGTGTCCAATTAGCGGGGAAGGTTAGAGAGGGAGGTCCGGTCGACATATGATAAGCCGCAGGCAGATTCTGGAGCTTCTGCACTTCGAGTCGGGTTCACACTTCGTGGTCAGCTTCTACATGGGAGTCGGCGTATACAGAGCGAGGAAGAAGGCCTTCGTGATAGAGGCGAAGGACATAATCCGCCAAGCGATCAACAAGGCGGATCCGCCCGATTCCGAAATGGAGAACGTGCGGGAGAACGCGCGCAAGGTTCTGAACTTCGTCGAGATCGACTTCCGGGGCAAGGCGAGGGGGCTGGCGATATTCTCGTGCCTGGAGGCCGGGCTGTGGCAGGTCTACAGGCTTCCCGTGGAAGTGCCCGAGATCTGCGTGGTGAACCATACGCCCTATGTCTCGCCCATGCTCAAGCTGGCCGATGAGAGCAGAAAGTACTGCGTGGTCGTGGCGGACAAGGAGAAGGCGCGGCTGTTCACGGTGTACCTCGGCAAGATAACCGAGGACAGCGACCTCTTCGACGCGGTGCCTGGGTGGCACAAGCGGGGGGGCTGGGCGCAGGCCCGCTTCCAGCGCCACATTGAGGATCATGTCAACAGGCATCTCAAGAACGTGGCCGACGCCGTTTTCCGGTACTACAAGGCAGAGGGCTTCGGCCATCTGATCATCGGGGGCCAGCCCGAGGTGAGGACCAGGCTGACGCGCATACTGCACTCCTACCTGCAGAAGCTCGTCGCGGGCAACATATCCGTGGACGTGACGGCGAGCCCCGACGAGATTCTCAAGGCGGCGAGAAAGATCGAGCTGGAGACCGAGGAGAGGGAGCAGAAGGAGGTGGTCGAGCGCGTGCTCAGTGGGTCGGCACAGGGGCATCCCACGCTGACCGGCTTCAAGGACACCCTCAAGGCGCTGAAAGCCGGCCGGGTGCACACGCTGGTGCTTGTCGAGGGCCAAGCGGTGAACGGCGCTTACTGCGAGACCTGCGGGAGTATCGAGGACGCCGCCGCCGAAGCCTGCGCCGCCTGCGATTCCGAGATCGACGGGACGGTCGATGTCTCTGAGCGGCTCGCGGCGCTCGCCG
>JALGWA010000259.1 GCA_025774425.1 bacterium | reverse complement strand
TTCTCCAGCACGCGGCCCAGCCTCTTGATTCCCTCTCTTATCTTCTCCGGTGTCGCGTTCGAGAAGTGGAGCCGGATGGTGGTCCTGCGGGAGCCGTCAGGGTAGAAGACGGTGCCGGGCACGTACGCCACCTTTTCGGCCACGGCGGTCTCGAGGAGGTCCATCGTGTCGACGTTCTCGGGGGTGCGCACCCACAGGAAGAGTCCGCCCGCGGGCTCGGTCCACGTGATCCCCGCCGGGAAGTGCTCTTCCATCGACGAGGTCATGATGCGCCTCCGCTCCCCGTACGCCGCCTTGATCACCTTCGAATGGGCCTTGAGTATGCCGCGCCTCATGATGTCGTTGACTATCATCTGGATGAAGGTGCTCGTGTGGAGATCGGTCGCCTGCTTGGCCTGCACGAGCTTGGCGACGATCTTCTCGGGGGCGACGACCCAGCCCAGCCTTATGCCCGGCGCGAGCGTCTTGGAGAACGTGCTCAGGTAGATAACGTTCTCCTTGTGCAGCACGACGATGGGGGTGATGTCCTCGCCCTCGAAGCGGAGTTCGCCGTACGGGTCGTCCTCTATGACCGGCACGCCGTGCCTGGCCGCGGCCTTGACCAATTCCTTCCTCCGCTCGAGCGTCATCGTGACGCCCATGGGATTGTGGAAGTTGGGGAGCACGTATATGAACTTGGGCTTGGCCTCGGCGAGCGCCTTCTCGAGCTCGTCGACGCGCATTCCCTCGTCGTCCACGGTGACCCCGACGATGCGCGGGGAATAGACCTTGAACGCCTGGAGCGCCCCCAGGTAAGTGGGCTTGCCCGTCACTATGACGTCGCCCTCGTCGATGAAGATGCGGCCGAGCAGGTCGAGCGCCTGCTGCGAGCCGTTGGTGAGAAGTATGTTGGGCGGCTCGGCCGCCACGCCGTATTTCTGCATCTTCTCGGCGAGCGCCTCCCGGAGCGGCAGCAGCCCCTCGGTGAGGCTGTACTGGAGCGCGCGCTCGCCGTCCGTGTTGAGCACGTGCCGGGACGCCTCCTCGAACTCGCGTATGGGGAAGAGCTCCGGGGCCGGAAGGCCTCCGGCGAAAGAGATGACGTCCGGCATCTGGGTGAACTTGAGGATCTCCCTGATTATGGAACTCGTCATGCACTTGGTCCGGTCGCAGAAGACGGCGTCCCACGGGGTCGTGACATCGGTCATCACGGGTCTGCGGTCGTAATCGTTCTCCATCTCGGGTACCTCCTGGCGGGTCGGACGACTCCTCGGAGAGCATACCCCAAAACGCGCTCCAGTCAAGGGGAAACGGGGCCGGCCGGGCGGGCCCCCTACGGCAGGAGATGATACCTGGGATTCTCCCCGGCTTCCTTGCACGAGAGGGCTTCGGCGACGGCATAGAGGTACTCGCCGGTCTCCGGATGCTTGTCCTTGAGGTCGACGATCTCTTCGCCCGAGGCCTGCGTGCCGTCGGCGTTCCTTATGATCTTGACCACGGGCATGTCCGGCTCGTCGTTGGGGTCATGCTTGACGACGATCGCCGTCTCGCCCGTGTTGAGCCGGACGACGGTGCCGGCGGGGAATATGCCGAGCGAGGCGGCGAAGGCCTTGACGAGCACGGGGTCGAACTTGGTGCCCGCCTGAGAGAGGAGGTATTGCAGGGCCTCATGCGGCGAGTGGACCTTGTTCATGTACGGCCGTTCGGTCGTCATGGCGTCGAAAGTGTCGGCGATGCGCACGATCTTGCTGTAGAGGTCGAGGGGGACCTCGGCCTCCGCACTGGGGTAGCCCGTCTGGTCCATGTTGATATGATGCTGGAACGCGACGACGAGCGAGCGGATTATCTGCTGATTGCACCTGGGCATCTTGGAAAGGAGCTGCACCCCCGTGAGGGTGTGGTTCCTGAGGGCCTTCCACTCGTCGACGTCCAGCATGCCGACCTTGTTGAGCACGGAAGCGGGAACCGACACCTTGCCGATGTCGTGGAAGAGGGCCGCAATGCCGAGCTCGGCGAGCCGGGTGCGGGGCAGGCCGACCCTGTGGCCGATCGCAAGCGAGAACATGCACACGTTGACGCTGTGGGTGAAGGTGTACTCGTCGTGGTCCTTTATGGCGGACATCGCGAGCAGCGAGGCCTCGTCGTCGAGCAGCACGTCGACGGTCGCCTGCACGGCCCGCTTGGCCTTTCTCAGGTTGGGCACGCCGCCGGGGCGCTGGGAGAGCATCGCGGCTTTCGCCGCCCGCAGGGTCGAGTAGAAGGCCTTCTTGGCGCGCTCGCGCTTCGACGGCGGCTTGATGCCGAGGAGTTCGAGATCCTGCGTCTCCGCCGCCGGCGAGACCGTTATATCGCCGATGCCGGCCTCCTCGAGGGCTTCGATCAGCTGTCCCGCCGACCCGTCGTCGTCCTTGACGCGGTTGAGGATGCCGAAGAACTCGATGAGCTCCTTTGCGCTCGCCTTGTCGTTGATCAGTATCTTCTCGATCTCGAGGCCGACGGCCTGCTTGAGGAGGTGCTTGTAGGACGAGAAGTTGGATATGTCGCACCTCAGGCGCACGTCGTTGACGTATATGCAGTCCCTCCAGAAGCGGATTTCTATCTCGGGGTGGTCCTGCGCGAGCGTCTTGAGGCTGGACATCAGCGAAGCAGCCGCCTGGCGCACGGTCTCGTTGTCGGCGTTGTATATCCTCAGGAGCTTCTCCATGGCGACCATCTGGCCGACCAGGGTGTTGCCCGCCCTGAGGACGTCCGAGAGCTCCGCGGCGTCGTCCCGCAGGCCGGGCCTCTCTTCGGTCGATGTGCACGGGGCCTTATCGATGTCCACCGTCGTCCCTCCGTCTCCAGGACCGGATCTTCTCCGGGGCTTCGCGCTTCATGTTGAGCACCTCGGTCAGGGCCTTCTTGGTGTCCTGCATGGACTTCCTCTGGAAGATTCCGCCCATGGCGAGAACGCTGTTGGCGATGCGTTCCTGCACCTCGGGCGGCAGCCTCTTTATGACGAGCATCATGCCCTTCTTCTGGTCATGGGAGAGCATGGAGAACTGCTTGGACGTGAACACGTCTATGAGGAAGTCCTCGCACTTCTCACCCTCGATGTCGGTTATGGTGACCAGCGCCCTCCGCCTGACGAGCGGGTCCTCGTCGCTTATGAGACTCTTGGCTATGTCGACGGCATGGGAGTCTCCTATCTTGGCCGCCAGCGACACGACCCGTGCCCGCACCTTCGGCGAGGGGTGACCCTTGAGTTTGAGAACCTCCCGCATCGCCTGCTCCGATCCGATCGTCTCGAGCACGTCCAGGCACATCTCGGTCTCGAGGGCGGAGTCGTGGTTGGCGCTCCGTAGTATCAGCGCGGGATCGTCGGCCGAAATGGACGCCAGGGCGCTGGCGACGATCTGGCGCGACATCTTGTGCTTGCAGACAGAGATCAATCACAGTATGGGCTTGACGGCGCGAGGCGAGAGCTCGGACAGATACTTGAGGATGTCCTCCCCCATCATGCCGAGATCGCTC
>JALGWA010000258.1 GCA_025774425.1 bacterium | reverse complement strand
CGTCCATCGAGTACCTCCGGTCGAAGGGAGCCGGCCAGGTGAAGCTCGACGTGCGCCCGGAGAACTCGGGCGCGCTGAGACTCTACGAGAAGCTTGGGTTCGCAAGGGTGGGGAGCTACGAGGATAGCTGCGGGCCCTGGGACGTCATGGTGCTCGAGCTCTAACGGACGACATCGTCGCTGCGGATGCAAGCACATGGCGCGGCGGAGACCCCCAACCGCAGGGGACGCGGGCCGGCCCGCCGTCTCTCGTGCGTCTCGCGGATCGCTTGAACGAGGCGTGAAACTATGCTATCATAGGTGTGCGGCAGCGGGGACGCCGCCGCAGAGTTTCAGAGGTGCCGAAGTGGTGGAACCGGCAGACACGCGGTGTTCAGGGCGCCGTGGGCTTATGCCCGTGTGGGTTCAAATCCCACCTTCGGCACCATTGAAACGGGCGGTCTCGCAAAGGCGAGCCGTTCAACATATCGGTGTCGGGATGGCGGAACTGGCAGACGCGTACGTTTGAGGGGCGTATGGGGCAACCCGTGGGGGTTCGAGTCCCCCTCCCGACACCAAGATTCGAGTTCTCCAGGGCACCTGGCCACGCGACAGGTGCCCTGGTCTTTTCGTAGCTCATCTGTTGTGCCGAATGGGGGATTCAGGACGGCTTCGTCTAGGGAAGAGGTTGACCTTTCGAGTGGCAGCCAATGAGGTTGACCGTTGCGGGAACGGCCCGCTCGAACGCCATCGCCAGGGCCGCTGCCAGACAACACGTCGCGGCGAGCCCCGCGAACAGCAGTTCGAATCGTCCGAGCCCCAACACCGCGGCGGCCGCCGCTGGCCCGATGACCTGGCCTGCCTGCCAGGACAGGTTGAAGACCGCGTTGTACCGACCTCGAAGCGGATCGGGCGCGAGGTCGTTCACCAGGGCGTACAGGCTCGGCTGCGCCAGGGTCTGCCCGAGGCCGAACACGGCGAGCGCGGCGACGAGCCCTGCGGTCGCCGACGCATCGTCGCCCGCCTTCCCCGCCAGCAGGGTGATGACGCACGCCGCGCCCGATACCAGAGCGGAGGCAGCGATCGCCCTGGTGCGACGCCGTCCTTCCAGGAGGTAACGCAGGACGAACAATTGAGCGGCGACGATCACGAAGGTGTTTGCCGAGAAGGCTAGGCCGACTGCCCGTGTAGACGCCCCCGCCGGTCCCGTCGCCCAGGCGGGAAAGGCCGTGTCGAGCAGGACGACGGTTATGGCTGCGAAGATCGCGTTGAGGACGGCTACTCCGAGAAACGGGCGATCGGCGAGCACGGCCGGGTACCCGGCCGTTGTGCGCTCCCCGTCCAGAGACCTCCCTGCGGCGCTCCCCGTCCGCGGCGGCACCGGAGCCGGCCGCTCGACCTCGCCGCGGGTAACCAGCACGGCCACGAACACGAGATATAGGGCGCCGGTCACGAGGAAGGCCAGCGTGAAGGAGGCCGGCGACTGAGAGGCTACGATCACGCCGCCGGCGGCTGCGCCGAGACCGAAACCGAGGTTCTGAAGAGCGAAGGCCACTCCGAAGACGTTGCCCCGTTGCTCGACCCGAACGGCCGCCGCGAGCACCGAGACGAAGGCGTTCCACATCCCGGCCGTCCCCGCGCCCAGCAGGGCGGCCGCGCCGAACGCCACGGCGGGTTCCCCGGCGACCGCATATCCTATCGACCCCGCGACGGCGACCAGCATGGCCAAGGCTGCGCTGCGTCCCGCACCGACCCGGTCCACCAGCATGCCTGCGATCGGCACGGCGAAGACCCCGGCGGCGTGTCCCGCTGCGATGACCAGGCTCGCGGTGCCCAGGCCGATCCCTCGCACCTCGACCATGTAGACGACGAGGAAGGGGAAGATTAAGCCGCTGCCGATCTTCTGCGCCGTATACCCCGCCAGGAGCCACCAGGCGCGGCGGCCGAGTGGAGGGATCAACCCGCAGCCTCTCAGGGGTCGCCTGTCGGAGTACGTCCTGCCCACCTCGTCGATCTCCCCCTCGCGTTGGAGCACACAATTGCCGTAGATTCGCCGGGGGATACCTCGACACCTTCCGGCCGTCCGCAGAATCTGATGACGCAGCTTATCGACGGAGTCCATGCACGGTTTCGCGCCCCGCCGGAGTAAACAGGGTGGGCAGGGAGGGCGAGCTCAATGCCTTCGGCAACAACCACGTCTCGAACCTTCGGGGGCATCTGGTGGCCGACGCGCCGGACGGCGAGGAGATGCTCTTGGTCGCAGATGTAGACCTCAACGAGGTTCGCAGGTACAGGGCGGAGGTTCCCTACCTCGGGGACAGGCGGCCGGACACGTACGGGACGTGTGTCGGTAGGTGGTTGATTGGACCCTTCTTTTGAGCACTCAGCACGCTTCGCATACCGGATTCTTAAAGAGGATGAACGTCTACAATGTGCTAGACTCAACCGTCTCTGCAAGGGAGTTACTCTTCGCTTGCTGCAGTGTCCAGGTGATCCCAACGTGTCCCCGAGTATCGGTGAAGCTCGCCACCCCTTCCCCGTCGAGTATACGCACGTATATCCGGTGTCCACCAAAGCGGGTCAAGCCCACTTTACCTGAACGTGCGCCGTAAGTTTCGTCTCGTCTATCACCGCCCACCGGCTCCTCAAACACCCCCTCTCCCGCGCTTCACCACTAGCTCGAAAAGCCTCTTAAACGTCTCCCTGCCCAGCTGCTTCCTGAACACCACAAGTCTTGTGTCGTCCGGCACGGGATCGTCCCAGCCTATCCCGCAAAAGTAGCGGTACAGCACGTTGTACCTCAGCTCGCGGCAGACTGTCCTGTACGTCCGACAGGTTCGCCCACACCTCTAAGAACAGCACCTTGAAAAGCGTCTCGGGCGGATAGCTCGGCCTGCCGTTCTCCGGGTCGTAAAGGTGCCTTGTCGCATCCTCTACAAACGAAAAGTCCACCGCCCTCTTGATCTCTACCAGGGGGTGGTCCTCGGGTATCATCCTGGAGAAGACTTCACGGTCGAAAAAGTTCGCCTGATCGTCACGGCGTCCCAGCACGTGCGTTTGCCTCTCCCCAAGTTCTTCTACGTCAAAGTGTCGCCGCCGGGGGGATACATACCTGCTTACTCCATGTGGTGACTCGATACTTTTTCAGAGACCTTTCCAGCTCGGGTTTGAAGCCCCCGACCCAAGAAATCCTTGCGGCTCAAGGGCTGCAAGGGACGAGGGTATCACGTACCACTACAAACCTTCTCGGGGTTGGTTCAGGCACGTGGCATCTCTGTTACATGTAGCGGAGGCGTCACCCCCACGGCCCGAAATGCCACCTGAGCACAGCCGACGAGTTCGGTACGGGTGAGATAGTGGGTCCCATCGAGGTATAGGTCCACGGCCTTCAGCTGGGAGAGGTCAAGAGGTCATCGTAGCGCACGTCTTCGCCCGACCCCCTGATCTTGCGTCGCAACGCCATCTCCAGCACCAGGGCCAAAAAGCAGACCATGACGTGGCCACGGATCCGCTTGTGC
>JALGWA010000257.1 GCA_025774425.1 bacterium | reverse complement strand
ATGTGGGAGGGGGTAATCTGCATCCCACCGTGCTCGCGGATTGCAGCGACACCGATGAGATGGCCCGCGTGAAGGCGGCGGCCTCCGAGCTCAGGCGGGCCTGCGTCGACCTCGGCGGCACCGTGTCGATCCCGCGTTGCGTCGGGGTGGACGAGAGACCGTTCCCCAAACTCGACGCGGGAAGGACGGGATGCGAGATCATGAAGTCGCTCAGGGAGTGGCTCGATCCCGCCGGGATCATGAACCCCGGCAAGATGTTCCAGGACGATTGAGGCATGCGGCGCGTGGTCCGATGAAACCTGAAACCAAAGGCGGAAGGAAGGCCGGAGCGTTGCAGCTCGACCTGTTCCACACGGCCGAGCCCGACCGCTACGGGTCGCTGGAGAAGGTGTCCGCCGAGATCAGGAAGTGTCTCAAGTGCGGGGCGTGCAGGGCGGTATGTCCGGTCTTCTGCGAAGCCCTCGACGAGTCCTACGGCGCCCGCGGCAGGGTGGCGCTCACCGAGGCGCTGCTCGAGGGCGGACTCGGCCTGGGCCCGGGGTTCACACATCGCCTGTCGACATGCCTCAACTGCAAGTCCTGCGTCGAAGCCTGTCCGAGCGGTGTGGCCGTGGACGACCTCGTGCTCGCGGCCAGGGCGGAGATATTCGAGAAAGGGCGCTTCCCGTGGCTCAAGAAGTTCATATTCCGGCATCTCCTCAAGCGCGGAAGGCTGTTGCCGCCCGTGAGCAAGACGATCGCGTGGATCGAGAGGAAAATCCTGAAGGGGCTGCCGCCGTCGAGTCCTTACAGGGTGCTGCTTCCGGCCGTGAAAGTCGACAGGGACCGCAACCTGCCGGTCTTCGCCGAGAAGACCATGATGGAGCGTCTCCCGGAGACGGTGCGGCCGGAAGGCGAGCCGCGCATGCGGGTCGGCTTCTTCGTCGGTTGCGCGACCAACTTGATCTTCCCCCGGGTCGGCCTGGCCGCCGTGAGGGTGCTGGTCGGGGAGGGGTTCGAGGTCGTCATGCCGAGGGGACAGGTCTGCTGCGGCGTGCCCGTCTACACGGCCGGGGACAGGGTGGACGCCCGCGATCTCGCGGCGGCGAACGCGAGGGCCTTCAGACGGCATGATCTCGACGCCATAGTGGTGTGCTGCGCCTCGGGCGGGCTCGCGCTCAAGCGGGACTATGAGAGAGTCCTGGGACTCGAGGCGGGGGCCTTGGGCGCCCCCGTCTATGACATCAGCGAGTTCGTGGTCGAGTTCGGCCTCGACGCCCTCGAGCCGGCGGGGCTTGAGAGCGTGACCGTCACGTATCACGATCCCTGCCATCTGAACCGCGGGCAGGGGCAGACCGAGGCCCCGCGCAGGATCCTCGAGGCGATCCCGCATGTCGCCTTCGTCGAGATGGAGGAGGCCGACCGCTGTTGTGGCGGTGGGGGCACATTCTCTTTCAGCCACTACGACCTGGCGAAGGAGATAGGGAGGAAGAAGGTCGGCTTCGTCGCGGCGACGGGCGCCGCGGTCGTCGCGACGTCATGCCCCAGTTGCATGATGCAGCTGGAGGACATGCTCAGGCGGAACGGGCTGCCGCAGAGGGTGGTCCACGTGGTGGAGCTCCTCGCGCCCTACTACGCGCCGCTCGGCGCCGAAACGGCCGCGGGGCCGCAGGGCGGGCGGAAATAGGGCGGGCGCCCCGTGGACGCCCGCCGCGTACGGACCGTCACCGCATGTGCGTGCTTCTCACCTGCACAACATCTTCCACCTGCCGTGGAAGAACCCTGCTCCGCTGTCGCCGCACACGTGGTAATGGCCCTTGAGAACTCCGCGCTCGATGAACAGGTCGTCGACCCAGCGGCCTTCAAAGAAGCCGTCGGGGCGGTCCCCGCCTCCGGCAGGCGTCCACGTGCCCCTGATCAGACCCCCGAAGGCGCCGGAAGCGGTGATCCACTTGCCGTATAGGACGCGCCGGCCGTCGCGCATTTCGTATCTGCCCCTTACGTAGCCGGCCCGGCCGCCGCTGCTGGAGATCCAACCCCCGCGGAAGTAGCCCGACGTGTCCGTTTCCGCGATCCAACCGCCGTCGAGGAACCCAGTCGGGCAGCCCATGTTCTCGGCCTCGGTCGCGACGATGGAGAGCCTGTTGCACTCGTCTATCTCGATGAAGTCGCGGTAGTCGGCGAGGTCGGCCAGGGGTATCTCGACGACGTGGAACGGAGTCGTTATGGTCACGGTGTTGCCGATCTCTGTAGGGTGGGGATCCGGAACGTCAATCACCTTGAAGAGTATGCCGTCGACATGCCCTGCCGTGTGTGAGACCCACGCGACGCGCCTCGGTCCCCACCTCGGGCGCACGATGTGGTCCCTCGGCCACTCGAACCTTATGAGGCGCTTGACCGTGACGACGCCGCCCGCGACCTCGAGCGAGCCGGACCAGTCCGTGACCGGGCAGTCGGGCTCACCGGTTTCGGCCGTGTCCGGGCGCTGGATATTGCCCCAGACTATACGGAGCATGTACTGTCTCGCTCCGTTCCCGTGGGCGCCGCGTACATCGGGGTGGTTCTCCATCTCGTCGTCGTATTCCGGCTCCTCGGCGTAGGCGGCGGCGAGGGCCGGGTCCCCGAAGGCCTCGACCTCGCCCGTGGTGTCGAAGCCGCCGTAGTCGGCGAGGAGCGCCTCCCGGTCCAGGTATTCGTCATCGTCGGAGAAGAGGGATTCGCAGCCCGTCACTCCGGCGAGCAGTGAGAGCGCAAGAACCAGTCCGAGTGTCGCATGTCTTCTCATCGAGTCATCCTCCTTCCTGTCGGCCCCGGCCGGGGCCCTTTCGGTCGTCCGCCTGTATAGACAACCCGGGGTTTAACGGATCGGAGGAAGGGCTTGGGGCGGGCATAAAAAAAGAGCGAGTCCCGAAGGAAGTAGGGCATTAAGGTGTGGAAGCAGAGCTGCGAGTTCCTCGCCCGTCACGCTCCTTGGGACTCACCCTATGCAATATAATACGTGGCCGGAAACCGCGCAAGGGAAATATGCAAAATTCTGCAGTTTCACTCGCCCCGATTAATTGCCTTATTCGGTTCTCTCGACTTACCCTTTGGACGCAGGGCCGGCGCCCGAGATTCAGCTTTTTCTCGCAGCACCGCCGCACATCCCATCGCGCCCTCACACCTTAAGAGCTTACAGAAGCCGGCGGTCCAAGTCAAGCGAAAAATCGTGCCCTTATCGGCCGGGGGCCGAGCCCTGCCGGGGCGGAATCCGGCAGGCCCTGTCTCCTCCGGGGCCCACCCCGGCCGCGCCGGCGCCTCCCGGCGGCTACTCGACGATCACGCCCCCGCCGCCCACCACGCAGTAGTCCTCGCCCGCCACGGGCGGATCGTTCATCCAGGTGTTGAACTTGGCGAAAACTGGGTGGTCGAGTTCGATCGACAAGCCGCATTCGGAGTTGTTCCTGATGATGTTGCCCCCGGCGGACCCGCGTGCGCCGCCGCCGAAGTCGGGGTTCAGACCGCCCGGGGTTGTCTCG
>JALGWA010000256.1 GCA_025774425.1 bacterium | reverse complement strand
CCAGGGAAGCCCGCAAGAGGGTTCTGGCCGCGTGCAGGAAGAACGACGTCAAGTTCGTGCAGCTTTGGTTCACGGACATTCTCGGCCAGCTCAAGGCGATCACGCTTCCGGTCTCCCACGTCGAGGGCGCACTCGAGGAGGGACAGAGCTTCGACGGCTCCCCGGTCGAAGGCTTCGCGAGGATCTTCGAGAGCGACATGGCGGCGATGCCGGACCCCTCGACTTTCCAGATCCTGCCCTGGACGAAGGGAGAGGCGACGACCGCCAGGATGATCTGTGACATCGTCGACCCCCTTCACCGGCCGTTCGAGGGAGACCCGAGACACGTCCTCAGGCGGGTGCTCGCGAGAATCGCCGAGAAGAAGTACACGGCCTATATGGGCCCCGAGATAGAGTTCTTCTATTTCTCCGACTCCGACACCACCAGGGTGCTGGACCACGGCGGCTACTTCGACCTGGCCCCGCTGGATGTCAGGACGGACGTGAGGGAGAAGACCGTCCTCATGCTCCAGGCGATGGACATAGACGTCGAGGGAAGCCACCACGAGGTCGCGACGAGCCAGCACGAGATCGATCTCAAGTTCAATGAAGCCCTGAAGATCGCCGACGCCATCATGACGACCAAGCTCGTGATAAAGGAAGTCGCGAGGCAGCATGAGGTCTATGCGACGTTCATGCCCAAGCCGCTCAAGGGGCAGAACGGGAGCGGCATGCACGTCCACATGTCCCTCTTCAGGAACGGCAAGAACGCCTTCTACAGCAGGAGAGGCGACCACGGCATGTCCACACTCGCCATGAGGTTCGTCGCCGGGCTGCTCAGGCATGCCCGCGAGATAGCCGCGGTGACCAATCAGTGGGTGAACTCGTACAAGCGGCTCGTTCCGGGCTTCGAGGCGCCGGCCTACATCTGCTGGGGCAGCAGGAACCGTTCGGCCCTCGTCAGGGTCCCCATCGACAAGCCCGGCAAGGACGTGCCCAGGCGCGTGGAGTTCCGATGCCCCGACCCGGCGTGCAACCCGTACCTCGCCTTCGCCGTGATGCTGGGGGCCGGCCTCAAGGGGATAGAAGAAGGCTACGACATCCCGGACCCGGTGGAGCTCGACGTCTTCCTGATGAGCGAGGCGGAGCGCGCGAACTACGGCGTCGAGTATATGCCGGACAGCCTCTACGCGGCCACGGTCGCGCTCTCGGAGAGCGACCTCGTAAGGGAGATCCTGGGAGACTCCCTCTTCGCCAAGTTCATAGAGAACAAGAAGATCGAGTGGGACCTCTACAGGGTCGAGGTGACGGACTACGAGCTCCGGAAGTACCTCCCCATCCTCTAGCTGCGCCGTTCGCCCAAAGAACTAACACCCGCCGCCTGTTCTGCCGATATATCCACCTGGCACAAGGAGAGGTTTACCCTATGGAGATTCTCATAGTCGATGATGACAAATTCGTCAGACGGGTCCTCAAGGAAGCCTTCGCCGAGGAGGGCATGACCTGCCATGAGGCGGACAACGGCCTGGAGGCCCTGCGGCTCGCCCGCGAAGTCCATCCGGACGCCGTAATACTCGACGTGATGCTTCCCGGGCTCGACGGGTACAAGATCTGCCGGATGCTCAAGTACGACGAGAACTTCGCGGACATCTCGATCGTCATGGTGACCTCGAGGGCGCGGCAATCGGATCGAGACACGGGCTACCACACCGGGGCCGACCGGTATATCACCAAGCCCTTCAAACCCGAGGAAGTCGTCGCGGCGGTCAAGGAGCTCAAGGGATCCGCAACGGGAGCCGAGTTGCGCGATGACGGGTAAGGGCACGATCACCGAAGAGAAGACGCACCCGCCCGGACGAGGGACCGGCGGCGAAGCCGAAGACCTGTCCGGGTCCGCGGCTCTCGAGACGGAGGCCGGGATCGGCGACGGGGCCGGGGAGGAAAACGAGCCCGCCGGGGCCGGCGCCCGGCCCACGCTCCTCGACAGGCTCAAGACCCCTTCCATCGACCTCTCCCTCTACATCATCGAGGAGGCGGTCGCGCGCAAGATCCCCGAGGAGATGGCGAGGCGGCACAAGCTCGTGCCGGTCTTCGAGATCGGGGATGCGCTGACCGTGGCGATGGCCGACCCCCTGGACGTCTTCGCCATCGACGAGGTCCAGGCCCATACGGGCCTCCGCGTGGAGCCCGTCCTGGCCAAGGCCTCCGAAATCGAGAGAGTCATCGAGCAGTATCTCGGCGAGCCCGGGGGGCGCCAAGGGAGACCACGGCCGCCGTCCCACGGCGATGAGGCATCCTCGGTGGGCATACTCAACAGCATTCTCGCCAAGGCGATAAAGCAGGGGGCCAGCGATGTGCATATCGAACCCGAGGAAGACTTCGTCAGGGTAAGGCAGCGGGTGGACGGAGTGCTCAAGGAGATCATGACGCTCCCCAAGAGCATGGAGTCCACGCTGGTCACACGCGTCAAGATCCTCGCCAATCTCGACATCGCCGAGAAGAGGGTGCCGCAGGACGGCCGCACCCAGCTCAAGGTCGGCAACAACCACGTGGACATCAGGGTCTCGGTGCAGCCTACCATCGTCGGCGAGAATGTCGTCCTCCGGATACTGGACCGGGAAAGCATACTGCGGGGAACCGCCAACCTCGGGCTGGCCCCGGCCCAGAGGGCGATCTTCGAGAAGGCGGTCGAGCGCCCCTTCGGCATGATACTCGCGACTGGGCCCACGGGCTCGGGCAAGACGACCACGCTCTACTCGGCCTTGAACAAGATCTCCTCGCCGCGGCTCAACATCATGACCATAGAAGATCCCGTAGAATACCGGCTAGATCTCATAAGGCAGACCCAGGTCAACAGGGTCGCGGGCTACACCTTCGCGAACGGCCTCCGCGCGCTGCTCCGCCAGGACCCGGACGTCATCATGGTCGGCGAGATCAGGGACGCCGAGACCGCCGAGATCGCCATCCGGTCGGCCCTGACGGGCCACCTGGTGCTGTCGACGCTGCATACCAACGACGCGGCGGGAGCGTTCACGCGCCTCGTCGACATGGGCATCGAGCCCTTCCTCGTGGCCTCGTCGGTCCATTGCGTGATCGCCCAGAGGCTGGTGAGACTCATATGCGGGAAGTGCAGGCGTCCGGTCGACCCGCCCGCCTACCTCGTCGAGAGGCTGGGGATACAGCCCGGAGACAAGCAGTTCTGGCAGGGCAAGGGCTGCCGGGCGTGCAACGACACCGGCTACCTCGGCAGGATCGGCATATTCGAAGTGCTTCCGGCAACACCTGCCATCAGGGACGCCGTCATGCGGCAGGCGCCGAGCGACGCCCTGAGGCAGATCGCCATAGACGAAGGTATGGAGACCTTGAGGCAGGACGGCCTCCGGAAAGCCCGCGAGGGCAAGACGACTCTGGAGGAAATCCTGCGCGTTACGACCGCGGAGGAAGCGGCAAGCCGTGGGGAACGGCACAACCACTGACATGCAGTCAGAGTTCGGCGAGGAGGTGACGCGCTCCCGCAGGCAG
>JALGWA010000255.1 GCA_025774425.1 bacterium | reverse complement strand
GATGTCGAAAGCATAGCAAAGAACTTCATCCGGAATCCGGCGGGCGGGGCGGTCGCCCTCATCGGCAACCAGGTCTTCGCCGCGCCGCGGAACGGGCTCGCCCTGGAGCAGTCCTTCTTCGAGATGCTCTTCGGGAGCGACAACGTCACCCTCGGCGTCGTCTCGACCATACCGCGCCAACTCTATGCTCTCCCATCGAGGAACTATCCCTGGTGGACCTATCTCAACAGCATTCTCTACGGTGACCCGTGCATCAGGCTCTGGGAGGCCGAACCCGGCAGCCTCGAAGTCACGGGAGCCGGGACCATGGCGCTGGGCGACAGCCTCTACGATGTCACGGTCGAGGACGGCGCCGCCGGCGTCGAGGGCGCGGTGGTCGTGCTCGCCGGTCGGCACGGGGAGTACGGCGCCGCATTGACCGACGCCGCGGGCAGGGCCTCGGTGCGTTTCCGGCCCAGGGGGACCGGGGACGTCGACCTCGTCGTCAGCCGCGACGGCTACCTGCCGTACGAGGGTCGCATCGCCGTCGGCGGAAGCGGCGGCCGTCTCTATGTCTCCGGCGTCACGATAGACGATTCGGAGGGGGGCGCACATGCGGGCAATGGTGACGGCGAGGCGGGCTGGGGTGAGCGTGTGGGCCTGGGCGTCGGCGTGGCCAACGGCGGAAGCGGGACACTCGCAGGCGTCCAGGGAGTGCTCCGCCCGGTCGCCGGGTGCAGCCTCTCCGTCGATGTCGAATTCTCCGGCGCCGACCCGCCCATATACGTCGGCGCGGCCGGCTGGAGCCCTTCGTCGTCTCCGTTCGCGCTCGGAGTCGGCGCGGGCGTGTTGGGCCGCTTCACGCGCGACCTCGGCGAGGAGGAGGGCTGCTGGATATGGCTCGACTCCATGGGCTGGCACGTCCGGCTGGAGGGGACGGGCGCGGACGGGTTTGCATACCGGTGCAGCATAGAGGTCTACGGTGACGTCACGGGTCACCGCGCAGTGCATCTGGAGGCCGGCGACGGCCTGACATGCACCGGCGGGAGCCTCGTCTTCGCCGGCGGTCTCGGGGACAACGATTTCGAGGACGGCTTCGACTTCCAGTCCGGCTACGAAGCCGGCGTCGTCGTGCACGACGGCCGGGTCGACTTCGGCGACGTCGGGAGCGGCGAGGTCGTCGGCTCTTTCGATGTCGAGTTCACCGGCGGTCCCGGGATCGGCCCCTCGGTATGGTTCGAGCTCGCTCTCTCGGATGCCGGGGGCGGCGCCTGGCGCGAATGGCTGCCCGTGGTCCCGGCGGACGGCATGCCGTCGGTCGAGGTCTTCTCGGGCTTCGGTGGTTTCCCTTACGACTTCACGATAGGCATCCGCAACGTCGGCAAGGGCGGCCTCAGCGGCCTTGTCGGTACGGTGCGCGGTCTCGGCGGCATCACGATCGTCGACAGCGTCAGCTCGTACGGCGACCTTGCGGGCGGGGCCTACGCCGCCGGCGACGGATACAGTCACGTGGGATTCCTGGACGAGCCGGTCGTCGAGATCGAGATCCGGGACGCTTTCGACAGGGTGTGGAGAGACACCGTCTACGAGAGAGACGTCGATGCGCCGGGTGACCTGACCTACTCTGTCGGCGCCGGTTTCGTCGAGCTCGCATGGGAGCCGAGCGAAGACGAGCGACTCGACCACTATGAGATCTATCGGAGCGACGGGAAGGCTGGAAGCGAGCCGGCGGGCATCGTGCGCGGCCACTCGCGCTTCGTCGATTACGACGTCGACGGCGAGGAAGAGTATGTCTACACGTTGGTCGCCCGCGACGACATGGGAAATGCGAGCAACGAGACTCCCGGGACGCATGTGTGGGGAGGCGCTCCATACCTGCCGGGGTTCCCGGTGGAGATACGGGGGGCCGCGTGGTCCTCACCGGCGGCCGGCGACGCCGATCACGACGGCCTCAAGGAGATATTCGTCGGTTCGAGGGGCCAGGACCTCGCCGCCTTCGATGTCCACGGCCAGCCGCTGTACCGCTATCCCTACATATGTTCGTGTCAGGTCAGGTCGTCCCCGGCGCTCGTCGACCTCGACGGAGACGGGACCCTGGAGTGCGTATTCGGGATCGGCATGGGCATCGAAGGCGGCTCGGGCTGCGCCGAGGTGGTCGCCCTCAATCACGACGGCACGGCCGTGACCCCGACCAACAACCCGGGGCTCGACCCCGGCGCGCCGGGCTGGCCGCAGGCGACGGGGGCGATCATCCGCTCGGCCCCGGCCGTATACGACCTCGACGAGGACGGGCGCCCCGAGGTGCTCATCGGCACGATGGGCAAGGTGGAGGGCTATGGAGCGCTCTATGCATACAGGTACGACGGCTCGCCTTATCTCGCGAGCGGTCCGATCTTCGGCAGATGCGGCAATGTCATCTGGACATCGCCCTGTGTGGCCGATCTCGACGGCGACGGGAGGGTCGAAGTGATGGCCGCCGACCTGTCGGGCTGCCTCTACGTCTGGAAGTGGGACGGGGGTGCCTATCTTCCGGATTCCACCGTGCTGCTCGCCGACACGGACGGAGCCTTCTGGGCTTCGCCGGCGGTGGGCGACGTCGACGGCGACGGCCGGCCCGAGATAGTCGCGGTGAACGACAAGGGAAGGGTCTATGCCTGGAACGGCGAGGACGGTACGGGCGGCTTGATAGCGGATCTCGGAGGCATGTGCTGGTCGGACCCGGCGCTTGCGGATTTCGACGGCGACGGGGCCGTCGAGATCGCCTTCGGCCTCGGCCCGGAGCCGGGCAGACTGATCCTGATCCGGGGTGACGGCAGCCCATACGGCGCAGCCGAGGCCATCTTCACATGCGAGCGCTCTCTCGGCTACGTGTCGCCGGCGATCGCGGACATCGACGAAGACGGTGAGCTCGAGATAATATGCTGCAGCGTCGACGCGAGGATCTTCGGCGTCAACCCCGACGGCACGCATGCGCGGGGTTTCCCCCGCAGAATCGACGGGTTCATCTACGCGAGTCCCCTCATCGCCGATCTCGATATGGACGGCGACATGGAACTCGTCGTGGCGGGTTATGACGCGAGGGTGCATGTGTGGGACCTCGAGGCGGCCTACTCCGAAGAAGCGGTCCCATGGGGAATGTACCACCATGATGTCTGGCATACGGGTCTGGCCGGTTTCGAGGCGCCCGGGGACACCATACCCCCGGCCCATACGATCGGGGTTTTCCAGAATACGGTCGTCGAGCGCGTCCTCGACATCTATGTCGCACCCAGCGAATACACCAGGAGCGCTCCATCGGTGGAGATCGCGACGGCGTCCGGCAGGGAAGTGCTCGAGGTGGAAAGTGTGCCCTCCGTGACCAGGACCTACCGCGCGCATTACGTCACAGAGGCCGCCTCGGCGGAGACGGTGTACGTCTCGTCCACGGATCTCAGCGGGAACGCCGGTGCGGAGAAACGCGTGCTGACCTATTCGGAGGTGATCGGCGGCGACCTCGTCGCGTTCAGCTTCGACGGCGTGCTCGAG
>JALGWA010000254.1 GCA_025774425.1 bacterium | reverse complement strand
GAAGAAGAAGCTCGACACGGTGCCGATCGACCAGCCGATCGAGACGCGCGACGGCGCCATGAGGAGGGACATCGAGGACTCCGGCCTGGATCCGCTCGACAGGATGATCGCGGCTGAGTCCAAGGCCGTCCTGGACGCGGCGGTCACCGCCCTTCCCGCCGGCCACAGGGCCGTGTTTGTGCTCAGGGATGTCGAGAAG
Organism: bacterium; assembly: GCA_025774425.1. Classification (GTDB taxonomy): domain Bacteria; phylum Arandabacterota; class Arandabacteria; order Arandabacterales; family JALGWA01; genus JALGWA01. The sequence continues at coordinate 3,327 of JALGWA010000254.1, read as the reverse complement.
CTCTCTACGGAGGATACGGCGAGGGTGCTGGGAATGACCGTGCCGGCCGTCAAGTCCCGGCTTCACAGGACGAGGTTGATGCTCAAGGAACGGCTGATCCGGTCGGCTGCGGCGAAGGGCGCGGTACTGCCTGCGGAGACGGGGGCTGCGAAGTCCGCGGGCGAGAAGCGCAGGAAGCGTGAAACCTCGGCGGACGCCAAGGCATCGAAAGCCCGGAGGGTGAAGCTTGGGTAGGTTCGATTGCAGGGGCATATTGCGCACGATGTCGGATTACATCGACGGAGATCTGGGCGACGCGGTCTGCCGCGACGTCGAAGCCCATCTTGCCGCCTGCAGGAAGTGCAGGTTTCATGTGGACGCGGTTAGGTACACCATCAGGCTGTACGACGACTGGCGCACCGACGAGATGCCCGCTGACGCCGTGATCCGCCTCAGGGCCAGGCTGAGAGATGAAGCGGGCTGCTTCGAGGCCTCCCCTCCCGAAAGGTCACGCGCCAAGCCCGTGCGCCGGAAGTCCGGTCGGAAGAGAGCGGCTCCGGCCAAGAGGACGCGCGGGAAGGGTCAGGCCGGCCGCGGGAAATAGCCTCCGGCCTACCTGTCCAGAGCCTGCAGTCTGCGAAGCGCGCCCTCGTGCCCCGGCATGATCTTCAGGGCTTCCCGCCATTCGGATGCGGCGCCTTCGCGGTCCCCGGTCTCGTAGAGGGCGTTGCCCAGGCTGTAATGGGCGGGGAAGAACGACGGGCTCACGGCTATGGCCTTGCGATAGCACCTCATGGCGCTCTCGAGGTCGCCTTCGCGGGCGTAGGTCAGCCCCAGGTTGTAGATCGCGTGGGGTCTGCCCTGCGAGATCTTCCCGGCCTCTACGAATTGCTCGCGCGCCTTGTCGATCTCGCCGCGCGCCAGATACGCGTTGCCGAGATTGTTCCTGGCCTCGTAGCTCGACGGATCCCTGCGCACGGCTTCCTCGTACGCCTCGAGCGCCTGCGCCGGCTTCCGGGCCGCCTCGTAGGCCATGCCCAGCCTCAGGGCGATGCCGCCGTCCTCGGGCTTCATGTCCTTCGCCTTCTCGAGGTACCCGACAGCCTCCGCGGCCTTGCCCCACCGCAGGAAACACTCCCCCAGGGTGACGTAGGGGTCCACGGCGTCGGGCCGCAGGTCTCTGGCCGCCTGCAAATGCCCGGCGGCCTCCTCGTAGCGCCCTTCGGACACGAGCCTCATTCCGAGCTTGTACTCCGCCAGGTAGTGGTCCGCGCCCGCGCGGGCCGCGGTCTCGAGCATGCTGAGGCTCTGCTCGAGATCGGCGATGGACTTCGAGGCTATACGGTTGCCGGGGTGTTCCGCGAGCACCTTCTCATACAGGCCTCTCGCCCGCCCGGCTTCGCCGGTCGCATTGTACATGTGGCCCCTTATGATGTCGTCCGAGATCGCCAGGCACGCGCCGATCCGGCCGGCGACCTCTTCGCGCCCGAAGCCCCCCTCATCGATGTTCTCGAGCAGCGCCACGGGATCGGCCCGGAAAGCGAGTATCTCCTCGAGGTTGGAACTGAGGAAGCGCTTGGATACGCCTCTCCGCGCGATGCCGAACTCGAGGACGGGGTGGTCGTCCGTGTTGAGCGGCGCATCCGCGCACAGGCGCCCGACGCCTTCGCCGTCGAGGAGAAGGCATGAGATGAGCTCGAAGGGGTCGTCTATGAGAATCGACGCCAGGTCCTCGCGCAGCCTGTCGACTTCGAAAGCGTGCGCGAGCCTCGCGAAGTCGATGCCGGCCCCGTCGTCGTTCCTGCCGACCATGAGGGCGTGCTGGGTGAAGCTCGAGTACCCGTACCACAGCGTCATGTTGGGAAAGGCCTCATGGAAAGCCTTGAGGGCGATCCTGAAGTCCACCGGGTGCAGGTCCAGGGGGAGCCAGCAGGAGAGGACACCTCCCGGCTTGAGTTTCCGGCGGCAGGCGAGGAAGTGGTCGTATGTGTACAGGGCGGAGCCGGCCTCGCCGACGCCCGGGTAGATCGAGTCGGTCATTATCAGATCGTAGGTCTCATCGGTCAGCAGAACGTAGTTCTTGCCGTCCATTATTATGATATTGATCCGGGGGTCGCCGAATACGCCGTGGTTGATCGACCTGAAGTACTTCTCGGCTGCGGTGATGATGTCGGGACAGATCTCTATGCCGTCGATCTGCCGGATATCGTAAAGCGTGAGAATATACATGGTCTCGCCGCTTCCGAAACCGATATGCGCCACCTTGCCGGGGTCGCTCGCGAGCAGTACGGGCAGGTGCGCCTGGAGCTTCTGGGTGATTCTGAGCATGAAGTTGGTCCCGGCCACGTCGACGCCGTCGACCGCGATGAGGTCGTACCAGGGATACCTGTGAACCGTCACGGTTCCGCTGGTTCCCTCCCTGAAGTAGAGGAGCTCGCTGCCTTCCTGGCCGATGTTGTATGTCTTGGCGAAAATGGCGGGACTGAGCGAGGACGCCAGTATGGCGAAGCCGGCGAACACGGCCAGCGCGATGCCGGCCCATGCCCTCCGGTTCCTCCTGCACGAGAGCAGCAGCACGCCGACGCCCAGGTTGAAAGCCGCCATCAGGGCGAAGGCCCTCACCCCGCCGAGGGCCGGGATGAGGATGAAGCCGGCCGCCGGGGCGCCCGCCACTGCGCCCACGGTGTTGAAGGAGTAGAGCTTGCCAATGGAAAAAGAAACGGTCTCCCTGCGCCTGGCGTAAATGCGCGCGACGATCGGGAAACTCGCACCCATGAGCAGCGTCGGGACGAACATGATCAGCGCCGCCTGGAGGAAGCCGGCCGCCCGGTTGCTGATGAGATCACCGCCCGCATCACGAATCCCGAGGACGTGGTAGGTGACGTCCATTTTCGAGATGGCGTAGATCGAGGCGAGCACGGTCGCCCCTATCAACATCTCGATGACGGCGAAGGAGTCGGTGAGGTTGCGCCAACGATCGACGAGCATCGAGAATATGAAGCTCCCGATTGCTATTCCCAGCAGGAATGTCGTCAGCATGACGCTGAAGGCGTGTGCGGACGTGCCGAGGGAGAACACGAGTACCCTGGTGTACAGTACCTCGTACGCCAGCGCGGCCGCCCCGGAGATCGCGAAGGCGAGCAGGACGACGGCCGGGGTGTAGGACGACTCGGGTTCCGGCGCGCGGGGCGGCTCGGCTGCGGCCGCATGCTCGGGCGGCCCGTCCGCGGGCGCTTGCGATGCGCCGGCGACGACGGTCCTCCTGCCTGACACGATCGCCGCGGCTCCGGCGGCCAGGCTGAGCGCGGAAGCGAGGTAGACCGAGTTGCGCACGCCGAGGAACTCGAT
>JALGWA010000001.1 GCA_025774425.1 bacterium | reverse complement strand
GGCGGCGCCGGAGGGAGCATGACGCGTCAGCTCCCGCCGAAGCCCCGCAGGCGAGGGAGCCATCTGGGAACCCGCCTGGTGTATTCGAGATACTCCTCACCGAATCGCTCTGCCAGTCTCTCTTCCTCATACGCCGAGATGCGGTCGTAGAAGATGCAGATGACCGCCCACAGGATGAACGCGGCCAGCGACATAGTCAGAACATCGAGGCCCAGGTAGAGAAGCACGGTGGACAGGTAGAGGGGATGACGCGTCAAGGAGAATACGCCCGAGTTGATGACGGCGGGCGGCTCGCGGACCTGACCGAAGACCGCGCGGTGCGCCCTGACGCCGAGGTATGCCGACGCCGCGACGAGCAGCACGGCCGCCGGTCCCCTAACGTAGAGAGGGACATGGACGGCCCAGAAAGTCGTCGCCTTCAGCACGAAAGAGTCGAGGCCCCATACAGCGGCGAAGGCGACTGCGAAGATCAACTGGCCGAGGTCCCCGTACGGGTGCTCGTCGCACAGGTCTTTGCGGTTTCCGTGTCCCGGCATGCCTCAGCCCCCGATCCTAGCCGCCGTGGATTGTAGCAGGCGGGGCCCGCAACCGCCAGCCCGATGTCACCGCCTCCCGTGGGTCCCGTGCCGGTGCGCTTCCGTTCCGCCTCCGCGGTCGACGGCGCGCCGGGGCTACAAAGGGTATTGACTTTCTCGGCCAAATGTGAGAAATAGAGTAGGCCGAAGGCGGTTGCGCAGGTATTCCCGTTCCGAATGCGGCCGGCCTCGACGTGCGGCCGCGGGTGTAACGAATTCCGGCGTTGGTGCGCCGGCTTCAAGATCCGAGGAGGTGTCATGGAGAAGCTACGAGCGAAGTTGAAGGAGAAGATCGACGCCCACCGTCCGAGGACGACCAGGCTCGTCAAGGAGCATGGTGATCACAAGATCTCGGACGTGACCGTCGCCCAGGCGATCGGCGGCATGCGCGGCGTCAAGTGCCTTGTCACCGATATCTCCTACCTGGATCCCAACGAGGGTATCCGGTTCCGCGGGAGGACCATTCCCGAGACGCTCGAGGTGCTCCCCAAGGTCAAGGGCGCGGAGATGCCCTATGTCGAGGGGTTCCTCTTCTATCTCCTGACGGGAGACGTCCCGACGGAGGAAGAGACGCAGGAGATGATCGCGGAGTTCAAGAAGCGCTCCAAGACGCCGCAGTACGTCTTCGACATGCTGAAGGCGCTTCCCAAGGATTCCCACCCCATGGCGATGTTCTCGGCGGCGATAGTCGCCATGCAGAAGGAGTCGGTCTTCGTAAAGAAGTACAATGAAGGCGTCAGCAAGATGGACTACTGGGAGCCGTACCTGGAAGACGCTATGAACCTCTGGGCGAAGCTCCCCCAGATCGCGGCGTTCATCTACCGCTGGAAGTACAAGGACGGTGACATCATCGACCCCGATCCCGATCTCGATATGGGCGGCAACTTCGCCCACATGATGGGGATCGAGAAGCCTTATGACGACGTCGCCCGGCTCTACTTCATCCTCCACAGCGACCACGAGAGCGGGAACGTCAGCGCGCATACGGGCCATCTCGTCGCGAGCGCGCTTTCGGACATATACTACGCCATCTCCGCCATGATCGACGGCCTGGCGGGCCCGCTCCACGGCCTGGCGAACCAGGAAGTGCTGCGCTGGATCCAGGGCGTGATGGAGCAGATGGGCGGAAAGGTGCCGACGGAAGAAGAGATGAAGAAGTTCGTGTGGGACACGCTGAACTCCGGCCAGGTGATCCCGGGCTTCGGCCACGCCGTGCTGAGGAAGACCGACCCGCGTTACCAGGCGCAGCGCGAGTTCTGTCTCAAGCACCTTCCCGACGATCTCATCTTCAAGTACGTCGACGTGCTCTACAAGGTGGTGCCGCCGATACTCGAGGAGCAGGGCAAGGCCAAGAACCCGTGGCCCAACGTCGACGCCCAGTCTGGGGTCATCCAGTGGTATTACGGCCTGCGGGAATACGATTTCTACACTGTTCTTTTCGGCATCGGCCGCTCTCTCGGCGTGTGCTCCAACATCGTCTGGGACCGCGCCCTGGGTTACCCCATCGAGAGGCCCAAGTCGGTTACGACGGATATGCTCGAGAAGGAGGTCGGGATCAAGTAGTCATCCGGCCCGACCGAGTGCATCGAAGGGGACGCCCGCGGGCGTCCCCCCTTTTTTCCCCCGCCTGAGCCTCACAGGGTCACTTCCGTGCCGACCCCGGCCTCGAGCGCCTTGTCATAGACGACCTTCGCGGCGGCCGCGTCCTGTATGGCCAGGCCGTTGGACTTGAAGAGCGTGATCTCCTCCTCGCCGGTCCGGCCGGGCTTCCTGCCCGTTATGATCTCTCCGAGCTCGGCGTACAGGTGGCTCTCGCCGAAGGCGCCCTCCTCAATCGGTATGATGATGTCGCCCGCCTCGCCCAGGCAGGCCTCCCTGGAGTCACCCACGAGCCTGGACCTCTTCGCGGCCTCGGTGTCGAGCTCCCTGGCGTCCGGCGTGTGGCTTCCTATGCCGTTTATGTGCGTTCCCGGCCGGAGCCTGCTCCCGTCGAAGACGGGCGTCGGCGATGAGGTGGCCGTACACACTATGTCCGCTTCGAGCACCTCGTCGGGCGAGGCCGCCTTCCTGATCTCGAGGTCGAGCTTGGGGCTCATCTCGGCGATGAAGGCGTCGGCGGCTTCCCCGGAAACGTCGTACACGATCGCGCTCGAGAGCCGTCTGGCTTCGGCCATCGCCCAGAGCTGCATCCTCGCCTGGACGCCCGCGCCGAAAACGCCGGCGACTTGGCCCTCCTGCTTCCTCGCGAGGTGCCGCGTCGCCACGCCCGAGGCGGCGCCCGTGCGTACGGCGGTGAGGTATCCGCCGTCCATGATGCAGGTGACCTCCCCCGTCTCGGGGTTCTGGAGAAGCACCTTGCCTATGGTCGTCGGCAGGCCGAACCTCGCAGGATTCTTCTTGTACACGGTCACCACCTTGCAGGCGAGCGCCCCCAGTCCTTCCAGGTAGGCCGGCATGTAGAGAGCGAGTCCGTCGGGGGGCCTGATGGCGATCCTCAAGGGCAATACGGCCGTGCCGTCTGCGAGTTCGGCGAAAGCCTTCTCAACGACGTCTATGCAGGTCGCCATGTCCAGAAGCGACATCACTTCTTCACGTGTGAGCAGCATCGGCATGATCGTCCCTCCTCGGGTGATACTGCGCATAGGGCCGGGTTCCGATCCCGACACATGCTACCATCGCCCGTGCGGTCTGCACAGCCCTTTGTCGGGATAATCCCGGTCCGGCGCCCGGGGCCCGCCGAACCCGGATATACGAGTGGGGGCATGCCCCTGGGAACATGCCCCCGGTAAAGCGCGGACGTAAGCGTCCGTCTCGTGCTTACGCCTTACTGCAGCAGAACCACCTTCTCGGTGGCGCTGAACTCATCTGCATTCATGCGACAGAAGTACACACCGCGTGCAACTCTCTGGCCGTTGGAGTCGGTTCCGTCCCAGGCGAACTGGTGCGTGCCTGACTCCACCTGGCCCTCATGCACCGTCCGCACAAGCTGGCCGTTGACGTTGTAGATAGCCAGCGACACATGCGAGGCCTTCGGTGCGCTGAAATTGATCACCGTACCCTGATTCGTCGGGTTGGGCGATATCGGTCCCAGCGCGAATCCCACGATCCCGTCCTGGGAAGGGCCGAAGATCACGGGCTCGGTCTCGTTGAGCAGCGCGTAGGTAAGGCTCACGCGGCTCGAAGTCGCGGGTATGGGACCGCCCTTCCTGAGGAACCTGACCACGGCGACGCGGCCGTTGCCGCTGAAGGCCTCCGAGCCGGCCATGGCGACCTTCAAGACGCCGCCGGTGACATTGCCGCTCGCCATGAAGCCCTGGGTCAGCCCCGCCGGCCTGACCGAGTCGAACTCGAGGGCGGCGTGGTTGAACTTCATGTCGAACTGGACGGCGGAGATGTTCTCCGTGCCCTTGACGAGCACCGGTATGTCGACATAGCCGTTATGGTGCTGCGGGACGCCGACCTCGATCTGGGAGGCCGCGGTCAGCGCGGCGCCGTCCTGGCGGTAGCAGAAACCGGAGACGTCACCCTTGTAGATACCGACGATGTCGAAGAAGCCCGGGCACGACATCGTGCACGAGCTGCAGTCCAGGTAGATCCATACCCACGGGTCCGGGCACGGGAACGCCGGCAGCAGTCCGACGATGTACTGGAGGATCAGCGAAGCGTCATACGCCGTGATCACCCCCGTGCAATTGACGTCCGCGGCGATCTGCTGCGGGTAGATGTCCTGACCGCAGTTGTACCAGTAGCAGCAGTCCAGGTCGTCCCTGCAGACCAGGTGCTGGAGGATGAGGGCCGCGTCGAACGCCGTGATGGCCCCGTCAGGCATCCTGCAGTAGTCGATGTCGACGCAGTAGCCGCACTCTCCACCGCCGAGGGCCTGCCCGTCATGCGGCTCCAGGCACTCGAACTCGAACCTGCCGTCGTGGTCGGTGTAGGTCGTCGCGACGGGATCCCCGCACTTGCTCAGGTGGACCCTGGCGCCCTGAAGCGGGAAAAAGAAGTACATCTCATCGCAGTCGTAGTCACAGAACCACGCGGTCACCCTGCCGTAGATATCGCAGTGCTCTATGCAGACCTTTCCGTCGTCGCTGCATACGTTGAGCGGCTTCTCGGGGTCGTAGAGCGCGATGCTCGTGAACCAGACATCGCAGCACATGCACGGCTTGGCGTTGGCGCTCACGTGGAACTGGAGATAGAAGAGCACCCCGCTGCCTTCGAGCGGATTAACGCCCGCCGCGGCCACGCTGATGCAATTGGGGCCGCAGGAGCCGCACGTGAGCGGGCTCCAGCCATTGGCGTTCGCGAGCAGCGTGCCGGGTTTGCACGTCATGTACTGGATGAGGCCCGCCGGTATGTCGCACCAGCAGATCTCGATCTCGAACGCCATCACGCCCCAGCCGGTGACGTCGGAGAGGTAGACGGGGACCATGATGTCCTCGCCCGGGTTCGCCGTGACGTCACCGATCCTCATGTGCAAGCAGTCATCGAGCTGCCCGCCGCCCTCTGCGGCGAATGCCGCAGCACCGAGCATGAGAACCGCGGCGGCAGCCAGAAGAATCGATCTCCATTTCATGTCCTAAGCCTCCTGTCTCTAGGTACTTCGTGACGGTGTGTACTCCCCAGGGGAAAACAGATGAGTAACTCGCCTCCTTTCCTTGCCCCACGCAATTTGAGAAGATACATCAAACACGCCGCAGGCAGGGCCGGTGCGGCTCGCGCCGCCCCTGTCCCGCGACTGTCGGGCCAAGTATAGCAGAGCGGATTGGTTTTGTCAAAAAAAGTTGAGAAATATCTCAAGAAAAAACGCCGCGGCCGGGCGCCGGCCTTTGTCACTGTGGGACGGCGCCCCGCTCTCGCCCTTGTGCAGCAAGCGCCGCGTGCCGGGAGCCGGAACCCCGCCCGGGTGTAGGGAGAGCGCCGGGGTAGGCCGGCATCCACGCCTGAACCGGGCCTCAAGCCGGGTCTATCCCCTCAGCAGGCCCGCCGCGATGACCAGGCGCTGGATCTCAGAAGTGCCTTCGTAGATCTCGGTGATCTTCGAGTCCCGGAAGAGGCGCTCCACGGTGTACTCCTTCATATAGCCGTAGCCGCCGTGGATCTGGACCGCGTCGATGGCGGCGTCGACGGCGGTCGCGGATGCGAAGAGCTTGGCCATGGCGGCGGCCATGCTGAAGCGCTCGCCCTTGTCCTTGATGAACGCGGCGCGGTAGGTCAGCAGTCTCGCCGCCTCGATCCGCGTCGCCATGTCGGCGAGCATCCACTGTATGGCCTGGAAAGATGAGATGTACTGGCCGAACTGCTTCCTTTCCTTGGAATAGCGCACGGACTCGTCGAGGCACGCCTGGGCTATGCCGACCGCCTGCGCGGCGATTCCGATTCTGCCGCCGTCGAGCGCCCTCAAGGCGATCTTGAATCCCATGCCCTCTTCGCCGACCAGGTTGGCCGCCGGCACCCTGCAGTCCTCGAAAACGAGCTCGTTGGTGACCGACGCACGGATCCCCATCTTGTCCTCTTTCTTTCCGACCGAGAACCCGGGGTAGCCCTTCTCGACGATGAGGGCGGACATGCCTCTCGAACCCGCCTCCCTGTCGGTCGAGACGAACAGCAGCACGATGTCGGCTGCGCCTCCGTTGGTGACGAATATCTTGGTGCCGTTGACCACATAGTCGTCGCCGTCGCGCACGGCCGTCGCCTGGACGTTGCCGGCGTCCGATCCGGCCTCGGGCTCGGTCAGCGAGTAAGCCCCGAGGGCAGCACCCGATGCGAGGCGCGTCAGATACTTCTTCTTTATCGCCTCGCCGCCGAACTCGAGCAGCGGCTGGCACACCAGGGAGTTGTTGACCGACATGGTGACCCCCGTGCTCGCGTCCGCACGCGATATCTCCTCGACGGCGATCGCATAGCTCACCGAGTCCATGCCCGCCCCGCCGTACTCTTCCGGTATGGTCATCCCCATGAAGCCCAGTTCACCGAGTTTCCTTACTATATCTGCGGGGAACTCCGCCTCTTCGTCGAGTTTGGCTGCTACGGGTTTGATTTCCTTCTCTGCGAACTCGCGCGCCGCTTCCCGTATCATGCGCTGGTCTTCGTTGAGGTCGAAGTGCATCGCGTTCCTCCCTTCAGGGCATCTCTCCGCCGCCAAGGGTCCGAGAGTTCGTAAGGTCGAGATCAACCGGAGAATTACCGCCCCATACTAGCACCGGCCCGCGGGACGGTCAAGGCGAAAGCGGGCTATGCGGAGGGTCGGGCGACCGCGTGCGCGAACGTTCCGGCGGCCGCGGGGTCGAGCCGCTCGCCCGCATTCGACAATATGGTCGCCAGCGCGTCTCGACTGGTCGAGGGCGGAAGATCCGGCGACGGGGGGGAGGTCAGCGTGTCGTAGACGTCGGCGATCCTCACTATCCGGCTCACCGCGTCCGGCTCGATCCTCCTGCCGCTACGTGGATAACCCGAGGCGTCGATGTTCACGTGATGGAGATAGGCGACCAGCATCGCCCGTAGTATGGTTCTGTCGGCCTCCTTGAAGTGGGTCAGCTCCTTGACGCCTCTCCACGTGTGGTCATGCGCGGCCCCGCCCTCGGCGCCCGCCGGCGCATCCGTCCTGCCACAGTCGTGGAAGAGAGCTGCGACGCCGACCTCCCTGAGGAGGTGCTTGGGCAGTCCGAGGCGGTGGGCGAGTATGAGGGAGTATATGCACACATTGAGCGAGTGGCGTTCGAGGCGGGCCCCGGGCGCTTTCACGGGCGTCAATGACAGCATGTCCTCTCCGTCGGCCAGAACGGCGTCGACGACGAGCTGCACGACGCGCTTCATCTTGCGCGGCGTCACCCCCGCGTCCGCGATACCCTTCTCGAACACCCTTCCGATGAAATAGAGAGCGGATGCCGCTGCATACGCCGCCGCGGCCGCGCCGCCCGTTGCATCGCTCCTGCGCCTCGAGGGGAGGGAGGCTTCCGCCTCGACACGGCTTATCTCGATGCCGGCGACGCCCTCGGCCTCCATGCGCTCGACGACCTCGGCGTACGGGTCGTCCTCGTCCGGGTCGACCGAGGCGAGAATCGAGGCGAAGGCGATGAGGTCGTCCTCGTCGACGGAGTCATCGAAGCTGAACGACCTTATGGAGCGGTCCTTGACGTGGCTCACGACGCCTTTGAAGGCCTGGAAATTGGCGAAGTCCGGGGTGAGTCTTATGCCGTTGAGGAAAAGCGACTTGCCCACTATGTCGAATGTCACCTTCCCGCTCGTGTCGAGAAGGCCGTTTATCTTGGACAGGGCCGTCTCGGCGTTTCCGGCGACGGCGCGGTTGTTCCTGTCATGCGTCCTTACGTTGCGCAGGAGCACATTCAGCCTGCCGACTAGTTCATTGGCGAGCCTGTACTCCTTGGTCTGGGCCTCGCCTATAAGGAGCTTGGGCTCATCCGACCCGGTCACTCGTTGAGACATCCGCGCCCTCCGTCGATCATCGAAATCGCCTCCGAGGCGGCGTACTTGAGCGATCCTTCGCCGTGAGAAAGCATCTTCCTGAGCGCCTTGTCGGCCGCCGAGCCCCCGGCTGCCGCCAGTCCGTATGCCGCACAGGCCGTCGTCGTCTCCGAGACCCTGCCGTAGCGGCCTTCGACGAGACCCTCGAGAAAGGCGACGCCGGCCTCTCCGAGGGAGCCGTAAACCTCCATGAAGCGGCGTTTCTCGTCCGCGGCCTTGGCGTCGAACGACTTGTCGAGGACGATTCCCCTGAGGAGCGCCTCCGCCGCGTCGCCGCCTATCAGGCCGACGGCGGAGACCGCAGCGAGTCTTATCATCTTGTTGTCGTCCTGCAGGAGAATCTTGAGGACCGGGAGCGCGTCCGGCTTTCTGATCCTGCCCAGGGCTCTCGCCGCTTCGCGCCTGACGCGCGGCTCGGCGTGCCGAGCGGCGTCGGCGAGATAGGGCAGCGTGTCCTCCGTCGCGATCATGCCCAGTATCATGGCGATGTTGCGGACGACGTACCATCTCTTGTCGTTGAGGAACGGGGCGAGGCTGCCGACGCTGTCCTTGGCGACGATGGAAATCGCCCTGGCCAGCATGTATCTCACCCTGCGCGTCCCGGCCTCCGCGAGCATCCGGCAGAGAGGCTGCACCGCCACCGGGTCCATCTGCGCGAGATAGCAGAAGAGTTCCTCGAGTTTGGCGTCGCTCAGGTCTTCGATGTATTCCTCGATCCCGGAGATCTTCTCGCTCTCGCTTCTCCTGCGCACCACCTCCGCAACCGCCTGCCGGCACCACTCCGGCGCGTCGTCTCTCCCGGCGATGGTGTGGAGGTCCGATATTATCGTGCAGACGGGCATGAACTCCCGCACGGACACCAGCCAGTCGCATATCTCACCGAGGAAGCGGGCCGTCGTGCGGAAGACTTCTTCCCTGTCCGTGGATTCCAGAATCTCCAGACAGACATTGCTCGAGATCTCGAGTATCCTGGAGTCGTCCTCGCCCATGATGCGCGAGCGGAATTCGTCCAGGTCTTCGGCGGCCGGGGCCTCGATGGCGCCATCCGGCGATGCGGCGGCCGCGGGCATGAGAGCGAGCTCACCGAGCAGGGAGTCCGGCGGCTTCGTGCCTGCGGGCTCGTCCGCGGGCGCTGCGGCCCCGATCTCCGCGGCCAGGTCTCCGACGCGTCTGCCCTCGTCGCGTTCGAGATAGACGTCGCTCGCCTCATAGGTGATGTTGGCGAGATCCTTTTCCCACAGGGCCGTCACGAGATCGGACTCGTACGGATCCATCTCTCTGGCCGATACGAGGGTTGCGGCGAAGGCGGCGAGCTCGTCCCTGGTCAGGTCCCTGTTGAACGTGATTCTCCTCACACCGTCCCTGTAGAGCGGGTGGATCAGCTCGTCGCTGCGGCCGATGGGCACGTAGACGACCTGGCCGCCGAAGGCGATCTCCCCGCTCCTTATGCGCAGCGACAGCGTGTCATGCTCTTCGAGGAAAGCCCTGAGGCCGGTGTAGAGCATGTCGACGGCCTTCATGAAGGCCTCGTTTCCGGCGTCATGTGTCGCCGCGGTTTTCAGAAGCGCCACCAGCTGCCGCATCAGCGTGCGTACGCGTGCCGCCGTGCGGAGCGAGGCGCTGCCGGTGCTGCGCGAAGCGTGCATGCGGCCCCCGCCCTGGTCTCGGTTCGCAATACGTCCTCTCACGCGGAATATCGGCGCTTGCACCCGGACGATTGAGCAACTTCCCCGGGCGGCCCGGGCGCGGAGCGGCGGCAGGGGGGCGCCGCCTAGTGAGGTATGAGGAAAAGAACGACGGTGATTATCGCGCCGGCGAGGTAGACGTAGGGCAGGGCCCGCCAAGGCATCAGATCGGAGCTCGGGTCCTTCCTGAGGGCGCTTCCCCTGTAGAAGAAAGTCGCCGCGGCCCAGTAGAGAAGTATCACGAGCGACTTGTTGTCGGTGAAGTCGCTGCCCACGGGAAAGCCCGTCCACGGCTTTCCGTATGTCTGGTAGGCGATGATCATGCCGAGCGGTATGCTCGCGATGAAGAAGAGGACGCTCCCCGCGAGGCCGAGCCTGGGCGCGTGCATGTTCGCCCTGCGGTCCGTCAGGCCCTTGTATGCGAAGTAGCCGGCGAGGAGGAAGAAGAAGAGCGCACCGAATATCACGGCCACATGCGCGATGAGCACGCGCCGGTCCGGCCTTCCCTTGAAGTAGAACTCGAAGCGCGGCCGGTCCGCCGCAGGCACCTCCACGACGAGGTCGTCGCCCGCCCTCGCCTCGAGGTAATATGTTATCAGGCTCCCCCGCTTGTGTGCGGGGATCCTGCCGAAGTAGATCCCGTCCTCGAGATGCTGCATGGGTACGACGACGAAGAGATCCTGCTCCGACTTGTAATAGAGGAACACCGCGGGCTCCGCGATGTCATCCGACGCCTGGACCCTGGCCTCGACCGTGACCTCCGCGCCCGCCCGGGCCTCCTCGATGGGCGTGTGCGCCAGGTTCATCCACCTCGTCTTCGACTCCTGCACCACCTCCTCCCGGCCGCACCCGGCGACAACGAGCAACAACACCAACGGGGTCAGAGCTCGAAATGCACAATCGACCCGAAGACCTCCGCGGCCTGCGGCGTTCGGCCTTCCGCCGCCGCGCCCCGCCCGTCGCTTTTCACTCGCTGAGTTCAAACAGTATTCCCTCCGCCGAAGCCGGGTCGATGAAGGCCACCCTGTGGCCGGAAGCGCCCTGCCTCGGGGCCTCGTCGAGGAGCCGGACCCCTCCGGCCTTCAATGCCTCGAGCCAGTCGTCGATGCCCTCGACGGCGAGACAAATGTGGTGAATGCCGTTGCCGCGCTTCTCCAGATACCGCGAGATCGGGCCGGCGGGGCCGGTGGGGGAGACGAGTTCGATCTCGGTGTTGCCGAAATCGAAGAAGGCCACCTCCACTCCGGACGCCTCTATCTTCTCCCGCTTCCCGCACTTGACGCCGAAGAGTCTCTCGAAGGCCGGGATGCCCGTCTCGAGGTCCCCGACCGCAATCCCGATGTGTTGAACTCCCACCATTCTCATGCGATCCATGCTCCTTTACGTTTCTGCGCCGTGATACGTGCCGTAGACGTCTCTCAAGACATCGCATATCTCACCGAGGGTGCACCTGGACTTGACCGCCTCCAGGATGGGCTCGAGTGTATTCCCGCCCTTCCTCGCCGCGCCCTCGAGCGCCCTCAGCCGGGCTGCGACCTCGCCCGCGTCCCGGCTCCTCCGCAGCGCGGCGACCCTCTTCTTCTGCTCGCTCTCGAGCCGGGGGTCGACCCTGAATACGGGAATGGATGCCTCTTCGCCCTTGAACTCGTTGACCCCGACGACAATGCTGCGCTTCTGCTCGAGTTCCATCTGGTAGTCGTAGGCGCTGCGTTCGATCTCCCTGTTGATGTAACCGCCCTTTATGGCGGCGATGACGCCGCCCTGTTCCTCGATCCTGGCCAGGTACTCCAGGACCCGCCTCTCTATCTCGGCCGTAAGGTGCTCGACGAGGTAGGCTCCGCCGAGAGGGTCCACGCTGTCGGCCGCGCCGGACTCGTGGGCTATAATCTGCTGCGTTCTCAAGGCGAGGCGGACGGCTTCCTCCGTGGGGAGCGACAGCGCCTCGTCGTAGGAGTTGGTGTGCAGCGACTGCGTCCCGCCCAGCACGGCGGCGAGCGCCTGCAAGGTCACTCTGACCACGTTGTTGAGCGGCTGCCGGGCCGTCAGCGTGGAGCCGCCGGTCTGGGTGTGGAACCTCAGGAGCCAGGACCTGGGATTCCGAGCCCCGAATCTGTCGCGGACGATTCTCGCCCACAGCCTCCTGGCCGCCCTGAACTTGGCTACTTCTTCGAGGAGATTGTTGTGAGCGGCGAAGAAGAAGGATATGCGGGGGGCGAACACGTCGATGTCGAGACCGGCCTCCAGCGCATGCTCGATATAGGTCATGCCGTTGGCGAGCGTGAAGGCGACTTCCTGGACGGCGGTCGCGCCGGCCTCCCTGATGTGATAGCCGCTCACCGAGATGGTGTTCCACCTCGGCAGTTCGGCGCTGCAGAAGGAGAAGATGTCGGTCGTCAGCTTCAGCGAGGCCTCGGGGGGGAAGATATACGTGCCCCGGGCGACGTATTCCTTGAGGAGGTCGTTCTGCACCGTCCCCGCGAGGGCCCCGCGCTCGATGCCCCTCGACTCTGCGACCGCGATGTACATCGCGAGCAGCACGGGCGCCGTGGCGTTTATCGTCATCGATGTCGAGACGCGCTCGAGCGGAATGCCGTCGAAGAGGCGCTCCATATCCTCCAGGGAGTCGACCGCGACGCCGGCGCGGCCGACCTCGCCTTCGCAGATCGGCGCGTCCGAGTCGTATCCCATCTGGGTCGGCAGATCGAAGGCCACCGACAGGCCTGTCTGGCCCTTGTCCAGGAGATACCTGAAGCGCTCGTTGGTTTCTTCGCAGGTCCCGAAACCGGCATACTGCCTGAACGTCCACAGCCGGCCCCGGTACATGTCGGGATAGATCCCGCGGGTGAAGGGGAAGAGGCCGGGGAAGCCGATGTCCCTGGCGTAATCGAGGTCCTCGAGGTCCGTGGGGAAGTAGGCGGGCGCCATGTCTATGCCGGAGGTCGTTCTGAAATCTTCCTTGCGCCGGCCGCCCTTCCGGAGGTGGGGGGCGAGGACTTCGGTCTTCCACCTCTCGATCAGGCGACGGAGGTCGTCCCCTTCCGGCGCGGGGCCCCGCTTCGTCAAGCCGCTTTCCTCTCGATCACGACGAGGGTCTTCTGCGAATCCACGATATCACCCTGATTGACATTGATCTCCCGAACGGCGCCGCCTACGAGAGTCGCGATCTCGTTCTGCATCTTCATCGCCTCGACGATTACGACAGGCGTCCCGGGATCGACCTCTTGGCCCTCCTCGACCTCGATGGAAACGACGACGCCCGGCATGGGCGCCTTGATCTCCTCGATGTCGATGTCCGTGTGATGCGCGGCCGAGGCGCCCCCGCGGCGTTCGAGCTCGTCAGCTATCTCGACCTCGTACTCCTCGCCCCCGGTCGAGACCAGCGTTTTCCTGCCCGTCGTCGTGACGACGACTTCGTAACACCTGTTGTCGACGATCAAGGACATCGACGTCGGGCCGCCGGCCGCCCTCGCGTCGGCCAGATACTTCTTGCCGTCTATAATCACCGTGTAGGTGTGCCCGTCCTTCTCGATTTCGACCTTTCTCTCGCCGTCCGGCATTCTCGCATAGAGAATCATCGAGCCGCGCCTTCCCTCCTCGCCGTATCTCTCCAGCGCGATGCCGCTCCGGCCGGCCGCACCGCCCGCGCGCTTCTCTCCACGGCGCTTATCGACGCGGCGATGACGGCGATCTCCGGCGGCACCCTGTGATGCGCCTCGGTTGCGTTCCCACGGTAGTGCCTGTCTATGTAGGAAGTGTCGAAGTCGCCCGACACGAACTTCCGGTCCCGCATGACCCACATGTGGAAGGGGATCGTGGTCTCGACGCCCTCGATCGTGTACTCGCCGAGGGCCCGGCTCATCCTCGCGATGGCCGCCTTCCTGTCCTCGCCCCAGGTGATGACCTTGGCGATCAGGGGGTCGTAATAGACGGGCACGTCGTAGCCGCCGTACACATAGCTTTCGACCCTGACCCACGGCCCCTCGGGGTTCTTCACCCTGCGTATCCTGCCGAGCGACGGCAGGAAGTCGTTCTTGGGGTCTTCGGCGTATATCCTGCACTCGATCGAGGAACCCTCCGGCGCGATGTCCTCCTGCCCGTAAGCGAGCTCGAAGCCCGAGGCGATACGGATCTGATTCTTGACTATGTCGATGCCGGTGACCAGCTCGGTCACCGGGTGTTCGACCTGGAGGCGCGTGTTGACTTCGAGAAAATAGAAATCGCCGTTCCGGTCGAGCATGAACTCGACGGTGCCGGCGTTCCTGTAGCGGGCCGCCTTGGCGGCTTTGACCGCCGTCTCGCATATGCGCTTCCTCGTCGCGGCGTCCAGGGCGGGGGAAGGCGTCTCCTCGATCAGCTTCTGGTACCGTCGCTGAACCGAGCACTCGCGCTCGCCGAGGTAGATCACGTTGCCGTAATCATCGGCGAGTATCTGGACCTCTATGTGCCGGGGCCGCTCGATGAACTTCTCGATGAATATCTCGGGATCGCCGAAGTAGGACTCGGCCTCGCTCCGCGCCGTGCGGAACGCCTGCTCGATCTCGGCCGCCTCGTAGATGATCCGCATTCCCTTGCCGCCGCCGCCCGCGGAGGCCTTCAACATGACCGGATACCCGATGTCCCCGGCGACCTTGAGGGCGGCCGCCGCGTTCTTGACGGCGCCGTCGCTCCCGGGAATCACGGGCACGCCCGAGTCCGCCATTATCTTCTTGGCGCGCGTCTTGAAACCCATGGCCTTTATCGACTCGGCCGTCGGACCTATGAAGACCAGGCCCGCGTCGCGGCAGGCGGCGGCGAACTCGTGGCTCTCGGCCAGGAAGCCGTAGCCCGGGTGGACCGCCTGGCAGCGCGTCCGCCTGGCGACCGCGATTATCTTGTCGATGTCGAGATAACTCTCGGCGGCCGGAGGGGGGCCGATCGGATGCGCCTCGTCGGCGTACGCCAGGTGGGAAGATAATCTGTCGGCCTCCGAGTACACCGCCACCGATGCTATTCCCATCTCGCTCAAGGCGCGGAACACCCGTATGGCGATTTCGCCCCGGTTGGCGACGAGCACTTTCTTGAAGAGCTTCGGCCTCGGTGCCACGAGCGACTCCTAGAGCGGTATGTTCCCGTGTTTCTTGGGAGGGAGGTTCTGACGTTTCTCCAACAGCATCTCCAGCGCCTTGATGACATGCGGCCGCGTCTCAGCCGGCTCTATGACGTCGTCTATGTAGCCCAGCGACGCGGCGACGTACGGGTTCGCGAACTTCTCCTCGAAGTCTTCGGCGAGTCGCTTTCTCGCCTCTTCCGGGTCGTCGGCGCGGGCGATTTCCTTGCGGAAGATTATGTTGACCGCGCCGTCGACTCCCATCACGGCGAGCTCGGCCGACGGCCAGGCGATGTTGTAGTCGCCCCTGATGTGCCTCGACGACATGACGTCATAGGCCCCGCCGTAAGCCTTCCGGGTGATCACGGTGATCTTGGGGACGGTCGCCTCGCAGTAAGCGTACAGCAACTTCGCCCCGTGCTTTATGATCCCGCCCCATTCCTGCTCTGTGCCCGGCAGGAATCCCGGCACGTCCTCGAAGGTGAGGAGCGGTATGTTGAACGCGTCGCAGAAACGGACGAAACGCGCGCCCTTGATCGATGAGTCGATGTCCAGCGTGCCCGCCAGCACCTTGGGCTGGTTGGCGACGACGCCCACGGGAATGCCGGCCAACCTGGCGAAGCCGACGACGATGTTGCCTGCGTAATGCGCGTGGACCTCGAAGAAGTCGCCATCGTCCACCACAAGCCGGATGACGTCGTGGATGTCGTACGGCTTGTTGGGCGAGTCCGGGACCACTTCGTTGAGCGCGGCCTCCGTCCGGTCGGGGCTGTCGGTGGACTCGATGCGCGGCGGGTCGTCCAGATTGTTCTGGGGGAGGAAACTCAGGAGCTTCTTGATGCCCGCGAAGCAGTCGTACTCGTCTTCGCTCATGAAGTGCGCGACGCCGCTCTTGGTCGAGTGCGCCAGCGCGCCTCCGAGATCCTCGAAGGTGACGGTCTCGCCTGTCACCGCCTTGATGACCTCGGGTCCCGTTATGAACATGTGACTCGTCTTCTTGACCATGAAGACGAAATCGGTGATCGCCGGGGAATAGACCGCCCCGCCGGCGCATGGTCCCAGCACCGCCGATATCTGGGGTACGACCCCCGACGCGAGCGTGTTCCTCAGGAAGACGTCCGCATAACCGCCCAGGCTCAAGACGCCTTCCTGGATCCGGGCGCCGCCCGAATCGTTGAGACCGATTATGGGGGCGCCGTTCTCCATGGCGAGATCCATCACCTGGCAGATCTTCCTCGCGTTCATCTCGCCCATGGTGCCCCCGAAGACGGTGAAGTCCTGGGCGAAGATGAACACACGCCGGCCGCCTATGGTGCCGTGACCCGAGACCACGCCGTCGCCCACGGGCTTGTTCTTGTCCAACCCGAAGTCGTGGGTGCGATGTGTGACGAACACGCCGAGTTCCTGGAAGGAGCCCCTGTCCAGGAGCAGGTCGATACGTTCGCGGGCCGTCAGTTTGCCCGCCTTGTGCTGCTTGTCTATCCTCTTGCGGCCCCCGCCCAGAGGCACACTCTCTTTTCTCGTCCTGAGGTCTTCGAGCCGCTCCCTGTTGGACTTGCGCAAAGCGATCACCTGCCTTCGAGCCGGACTGAAGAGACGCGATACGACGGCGCGCGCCGCCTGTCACCGATGAGTCTGGATGATCGTCACAATGCCTCGAACACCTGGATACCTCGAATGATACTACCCTGCCGCCGCCGCCCAAGTCAATCCGTTTTTGGCTTTGACGTCGGGCTTCACGCTTGACACGGGCGCGCCGCCTGCTAATCTGAACGAGCAGTCCGCGTCCGAAGTCCAGGGAGGTCCGATATCATGAAGGAGAAAGCACTCGCCTCGTTGCTGCTCGTCCTCATCGCATGCGCCTGTCCAGGTCGCCGGGCGGCCGCGGAACAGAGGCTCGGCTCGTTCGAGATCAGTGCGGAGGACGTGCCTTGCTGCGACCACGTTTCCGTACAGGCCGTCGTCTGGTCGGGCAGGGACTCGCTGATGACCATAGAGGATCTCGCCGCATACTGCGGGCCAATCCTCTGGTTCTCTCCCGATGAGCCCCTGCTCGGGGATACCGAGGGCAAAGACATCCGGCTTCCCGAGCCCTTTCCCTTCGAGGGCGCGTCCGACCGGCCGGTCGTCTACTTCCGCGTACGGCGGCTCATGGTGTCGGGCGACGAGGAGGCGGCCTACGTCCCGGACCCGACCCGCAGGAGCGGATCCGTCATCGACTTGAGCGATGTCGCGGCCGTCGACTTGGACTACTTCTTCTACTATCACGCGGAATCGGGCTTCGAAGGCCACGCTCACGACGTGGAGTCGGCCGAGTTCAAGGTGTTCGTGTGGGAGCGGCCCGAATGCACCGACTGCCCATATAACCTGGTGGTCACGCGCGTGATCGGGAAGGCCCACGGTGTGCTCTGGTACGACAATACGCTTTCAGTGGACGAGTA
>JALGWA010000253.1 GCA_025774425.1 bacterium | reverse complement strand
GTCGCCGCGAGGGACGTGCACTTCACAAGTCCGCGCAAGGACAGGCCCTTCGTCGCCGTCAACTGCGCATCGATTCCGCGGGAGCTTCTCGAGAGCGAGCTCTTCGGGCACGAACGCGGCGCGTTCACGGGTGCTCACAGGACGAGGGCGGGCTACTTCGAGGCCGCCGCGGGCGGCGCCCTGCTTCTCGATGAAATCGCCGAGATGGACAGCGCGCTCCAGGCCAAGCTCCTCCGCGTCATAGAGACCAAGGAGTTCTACCGGCTCGGCTCGACGATTCCGCGCCGGTGCGACGTGCGCATCATGGCGACGACGAACCGCGACCTCGACGCGGAAGTCAGGGCCGGGAGATTCAGGAGCGACCTCTACTTCAGGCTCAACGTGATCCGCATCGACATGCCCCCGCTCCGTGAGCGCAAGGAGGACATCCCCGTGCTAGTCGATCACGTCCTCAAGAGCATCGCCAGGGAGAGCGGGGGGGCACCGAGGGGAATCTCGCCGGCGGTGATGGACATCCTCATGAGGTATTCGTGGCCGGGCAACGTCCGCGAGCTGGAGAACTGCCTGCGGAGCGCGTGGGCGACCGGGAGGGGCGGGGTCATCACGCCGCAACACCTCCCCGAGGCGGTGAGGGAAGCGGTCAGCCCGTCGGGCAAGCGCGCCGAGTTGGCGGCCATAATCGATCGGCTCATCGATTCGGTGGAGTTCTCCGAGCAGGATCCGCTGCTGCCGAGAGTCGAGCGCGAGCTCGTCCGCAGGATGGTCGAGAAGATCGGACAGAAGAAGAAATCCGCGAAGCTGCTGGGCATCTCCAAGCCCACGCTCTACAACAGGCTTTCCGGGGGTTAGCGGCATGCGGAAGTGGACTTTGGCGACGGCCTGTGATATAATGTGAATCGGAGGTGGTGGAGGTGAACAAGATCTGGATCGTCGCGCTGGCGGTGCTCACGCTCGTGCTGTTTCCGGGTCTGGCCGCGGGAGTCGAGTTCGTGCTGGATCCGGGCACCCATTCCATAGAGGTGCATTCCCAGCATTTCGAGATAGAGACCGAAGTCACCATCAACCTCGTGTTCGACTTCGTCGACGAGTACTACGTCAGGGGTTCCGTGACGGTACTCGATCCGATCGGTCACGGCTGGGTCACGCTGACTTGGATCGAGGCGGCGGCCGTCATGGTCGACGAGGACGTGGACGGCTCCGAGGATTTCAGCCACAGGAATTCCGAGACCGGGCATGCCGAGCGCAAGGCGCTGCCCAAGTTCGGGCCGACCATTCCCCAGGAGCCGGCTCTCAAGTAAGGCTGCATTACGCCGCGTCAAGTAATTTTCCCCTCCCGCCGGGACAGGCCGCTACGCATATCCTTCCGTAGATAACCCCTTGGAATGCAAGTAATTGGCGGTACGCCGCGCGCGCCCCCGGGCCCGGTCCTTGCAACACGATGACGGCAGGGTAACTACCAGGGAAGGAGGTGAAAGATAGTGAAGCTAGTACTGACTGCTCTGGCGCTTGTAGCGCTCATGGCGGGCGGTGCCCTCGCGGATGCATGCGTCGACGTGTTCTTCGAGGCTCCGTCCATCGTCCATCCCGGAGAGACCGTGACGGTTTCGGGCGGGATTACCAACTGCGGCGATGCCGCCGGTATCGCCGTGCTGACGGCCGAGCTGACGTACAACGGGGAGATCGTGCCCTGCGACGCCGAGGTCGCCGTTCCGCTGGCTGCGGGCGAGACCAAGGCCTATTCGCTCGAGGTCACCATCCCCGCGGACGTGCCGGTCGGCGTCTACGAGCTCTGTGTGACGGCCGAGCTCGATGGTGCGACGGATACAGAGTGTGGATCAGTCGAAGTTGGCGGAACGAGCGTGGGCCGCAAAGCGAGACGGCCCGGACGCACGCAGGCGTACTAAGTCGGCCTGCGGCCCGCGCCGCTGAGGTGTGCCATGAGAATCCTTCTGAATGTTGTATTGAGTCTGATGTTCATGGTAGGACCCGGCTATGCGATGAGCGTAGTCCGGACCTTCGAAGGCGAGGCGGCCGGCGACCAGTTCGGAATCAGCGTGACGGCCCTGGACTTCAACGGGGATTTCTGGACCGACGTGGTCGTGGGCGCCAATACGAATGACGCCGGGGGCAACGCAGCCGGGAGAGCTTATGTCTTCTGGGGTGGGGACGGCGACAGCGTTCCCGATCTCACCCTCACGGGGCCTGTTTCCGGCGGGCACTTCGGCTGGTGCGTCAGCGGTGTGGGCGACGTCAACGGCGACAGCGTCGATGACCTTGCCGTGGGCGCGCATTTCACCTCGGACGTGAATACGCGCTCCGGCAGGGTCTATCTCTTCCTCGGTGCGAGCGAACCCGATACGGTGCCTGACCTGGTGATGGCGGACTGGGTGTATGACGCCCGGCTGGGCTACTCCATATCCGGCGGCGACTTCAACGGCGACGGATATGCGGACATAGCGGCCGGAGCGCCCAATGCGTACAACCGCGGCATCGTAAGGATATTCCTGGGCGGCGACCCGCCCGACAGCACATGCGATCTCGTCTTGCGCGGCCAGGCGGACTACGACTTCTTCGGAAGCGCCGTGTCGCTTTGCGGCGATCTCAATGACGACGGCTACGACGATCTCGTCGTCGGAGCGTACGGCGCGAATCACGACGAGATGTACAACATAGGGCGCGTCTATGTCTATCTCGGCGGCGCCGTGCCCGACACGGTGGTCGACTTCCTTCTCGAGGGCGAGGCGGCCAACGACTATTTCGGGAATTCTGTCTCCGCGGGTGGGGACTTCGATCTCGACGGTATCTCCGATCTCTGCGTCGGCAGCTACGGCTGCGACGTAGGGGACAGCAGCGAAGTAGGGAAGTGTTACTTGTTCTACGGCGGCGCCGGATTCGGCGGGACGGCCGATCTCGTGCTCTGGTCGGGCGCGACGCACAATGAGACATTCGGCATATCCGTCTCGCTGTATGGTCGGGGGGTGTTGCCTCCCTACCTGGCCGTCGGAGCGGAGGGCAACGACGACGAATGGGTGAATGCGGGCAAGACATATGCTTTCAGGGGCCCTTCGCCGGTCCCCGGCAGCCCGGATGACGAGGCCGCCGGCGGCGAGGCCGGGGCGTTGTCGGGGCATGTCGTAGGCATGCTTGACGGTTTCACGAGCTCCGAGCCGGGCGTCCTCGTGTTGAGCGGCGCATACAACGAGGCGTCGTCGGGGCGCGCGAGGCTGTACAGGATCGAGGCCGCCGCCGTGCCTCACGGCCCGGAGGCGGACCCGCCCGCCGCGGTTTGCGGAAACCCGTTCATCGCGGGCAGCCGTATCGAGTTCCGCCGGGCCTCCTCGGTGGAAGACGACGCGGTGGTCGTAACGGATTCACGCGGCCGTGTGGTCTTTTCGAGAACCGGGCGGGGGGCCGGCGCATTCGTCTGGGACGGCCGGACGCCGGCGGGCGAGCCGGTCGCGCCCGGCGTCTACTACTACGCCCTCGATCCTTCTTCGCGGCGCAGCAAGATCGTAATCGTCAGATAGCGGGATCGCCGGCGC
>JALGWA010000252.1 GCA_025774425.1 bacterium | reverse complement strand
TATTTCGAAACGCTCTACCCCTACTTCGCCTACAGGTGCAGCCCCTTGAGGGGAGTCAGGTTCAACCAGTGGAAATACATACTCGGTCCGGACGAGGAGGTCTACGACATCGGCCGCGACCCGGGCGAGACCACCAACCTGGCCGCCGGCGAGGCCGGGACGGCGGCCGAGCTCAAGAAGGCGCTCAAGGAGTTCCTCCGGCTGGAGGCCGAGACGGAGCCCGCAGGACGGACGGAGATGACGGCCGAGGAGGCGAGGAGGCTGAGCGCCCTGGGCTACATAAGCAGGTCGGGCGCCGACCTGCCCGACCCCGAGGACCTGAGCTGCGCGGATCCGCGCGAGATGATCCGCTACATAGCCGACTACATGTCGCCCGGCGAGGACGCTTACAACCGGGGCGACCTCGAGGAGGCGCTCGAGATGTTCACCCGCCTCGCCGACATGGACCCCGGCAATCCCGAGGCCCACCTCCACCGCGCCAAGGTGCTCCACGACCTGGGCGACCTCGCCGGGGCGGCGGCCGCATACCGCAGGGTGCTCGAGATCGACCCCGGCAACTCGGGGGCCCACTTCCACCTGGGCACCATAGCCCAGGCCGAGGGGCGGCTCGACGAGGCCAGGCGCGAGTACGAAGAGGCCTTGCGGCTGATGCCGGGAAGCCCGGAAGCCCTCGCCAACCTGGGGGGCATTCTCCTGGAGAGGGGCGACGCCGACAGCGCGCTGGCCGTGCTCGCCTCCGCCCTGGACGTCGATCCGGCCGACAAGACCGCCCTCATGAACCTGGGGCTCGCCTACGCCAGGCTGGACAGGGGCGACGAGGCCCTCGCGGCCTTCCACAGGCTGCTCAAGATCGACCCGGGCAACGCCAAGGCCCTGGCCAACTGCGGGGCCGTCTACGTCGCCCGGGGCGACGCCGACTCCATGGTCCACTATTTCAAGGCCGCGAGCGAGGCGGACCCCGACGACCCGCAGCTCCTCTACAATCTCGGCACGGCTTACAGGCGCAAGGGAATGCTGCCCGAGGCGGGCGAGTGCTACACCAAGGTGGTCGAGGCCCGGCCCGACAACGTGATGGCGCTTTTCGGCCTCGCCGCCGTAAGGGCGGAGCAGGGCAGGCGGGAAGAGGCCGTCGCGCTTCTCGAGAGGGTTCTTCGGATCGACCCCGATTTCGAGCTCGCCGCCAACGCCCTGAGAATGCTCTCCTCTAGGGAACCAGGACTATCGGCTCCAGGCGCTCCGGATAGACCTTGACGCCGCGCGTCTCGCGCTCGGCGGCCAGCCACTCCTCGAGCGCCTTGCTCCTGTAGTAGTCGATGAGGTTCTTGCGGATCACCGGCGCCGCTTCCTCGAAGGTCGCCGGCTTCGCCTCGCGCCGCTCCTCGAGCCTCAGGATGACGTGGCCCTCGAGGCTCCTGAAGTACTTGGTCTCGCCTACCTCCATGGCCTCGAAGAAGCCGTCGAACTCGACGTCACGGCCGAGCGGCATGAAGCCCATGCTGCCGCCCTTGGGGGCGGTGAAGGGATCTATGGAGCGCCGGCGCGCCAGGTCCTCGAATGACTCCCCCTCTTCGAGAAGGGCGAGAATGGAATCGGCCGCGCTCCTCGTCGCGACGACTATCTTGGAGGCCGTGTGGCCGGCCGGCGTAGCGTAGCGCTCGCGGTGCCTCTCGAACTCGGCCCTGATCGAGTCGGCGGGAACCTCGACGTCCCTGGTCAGGGTCCTGTAGACCCGCGTCGCGTAGCGCCGGCGGCGCGCCCGCTCGACCTCGGTCTTGACATCCGGCCAGTCGTAGGCGCCGAGCTTCCGGGCTTCGGCGACTATGAGCGAGTCCTTGACCTGCCGCCCGATGAAGGCCATCATCGACTGGGGGTCGTCCAGCGTCGGCCTCGCCGGGTAGGGGTGGGAGAGGACGGCGTTGACGACATCGTCGCAGGTGAAGGTCCAACCCGTGAAAGTCGCCACCGGCTCCTCTTTCTGCTCCTCGGTGAGGTCGGGCACGATGTCCTCGGAGACGACGGCCGGCCTCTCGCCCTCCGCGCCCATGGCGAGGGCGTAGTCGGCGCACAGGCCTATCACGGCGTCGCCGTAGATGTGCACGTTGTAGGCCAGGTTGAGCGAGTCGATGTAGGCGGCCTGCTCGTCGAACATGTTGGCCTTCTTGATCCTCTTGCGTATGCCCTGGCGCATGGCCTCGGGGTTCTCGGGCTCGACCACGGCTTTCCTGTCCACCTTGACGATCGCCCAGCCCCTCGGCGTGTAGAAGGGCTCGGAGACCTCGCCCTCCTCGAGCCGGAAGACCTGCGTCCGCCAGGGCTCCTCGAGATCGGCCTTGCGGAGCGTCCCCAGGAAGCCGCCCCTCTCGCCCGTGACGTCCGTCGAGTACCTGTATGCCAGGTCCTCGAAGGGCACTCCCGCGGCGATCGAGTCCATGAGGGCCATCACCTGGTCATGCGTGTCCACCATGATCCTGAGGACGTCGACCTGCGTGAGCTGCTCCCGGTATATGGCCTCGACCTCGCGCTCGTCGGGCTCGGCCGCCCTGGCCATCGCCCTGTCGAGGATGGCCGTGCTCACGGCCGAGAAGCGCCGCTTCTCCAGGATCCTGCGCATGTCCTCATGCTTGTCGATCCCGAGCGACTCGGCCTCGGCCAGCATGAGCTCGGCGTTGATCATGTTCTCGAGGAAGGCCCGCTTGGCCTCGGCCGTATCGAGAGTGTCTTTCTCGCCGGCGGGGAGCTGCTTGTACCAGTCGACGTACTCCCGGACCGTGATCTTCCCGTCGTTCCACTCGGCGAGAACGACATCGGGGCCGAGGCTCGTCGCCCCGGCCGGGGCGGCCAGTAGCCCGGCGAGCACCGCCGCCGTCAGCACGTAGCGCATCGATGCCTCCATGTGATGAAATGCTTGGTGGGCGAAAGAGGATTCGAACCTCTGACCCCCTGCTTGTAAGGCAGGTGCTCTAACCCCTGAGCTACTCGCCCATCTCGGAATCGCCCTTTTCCTCCGGCCGCCTGACCCACAGCACAAGCGACAGCGGAATCAAGACGCAGTAGCCCAGGACGAGAAGGAGCGGGGCGGCGCTTATGCTGCCCCTCCCGAGCAGCAGGTACCCGAGCAGGATCACGACTATGCCCGCCATCAAGAGCCAGACATTGCGCTCTCCGAGCACGAGCGAGCCGCCGGCGCGCTTCTTCTTGCGGACCTGCTTCCTCTTCTCGCCCTTTCTCTGCTTGGCCATACTCACCTCTCGACGCTCGAGCCGGCCGGGCCGGCGCAAGTGCATTCACACCGTGTCCCACGTCACATGGGTATGATACACAATGGCAGAATAATGTTCCAGCATCAAGGGTTAAACACGCCGCTCCTGAAGCCCATGAGGTCGAGCGTCACGAAGCGGAAGCCCTCGCGCCGCGCGGCCTGGACGAGGGCGTCCCGGACGTCGGGCGCTGCGGCCCTCTCCACGTCGGGCTTGTCGACCTCGATGCGCACGAGGTCGCCGTGACAGCGCGCTCTCACCTGCTTGAAGCCGAGGTCCCGCAGGCGGTCCTCGAT
>JALGWA010000251.1 GCA_025774425.1 bacterium | reverse complement strand
TCCTGGGCAAGCTCTTCCCCAACGCGAGGGCGGTGAGAGAGCATCTCATGCTCGACTGGGACCACGCGACGAACAGGGTCGTGGACTGGGTGACGGGGGCGTCCATGATGGTGAGGAAAGAGGCGTTCGAGAGGGTGGGGGGCATGGACGAGCGCTTCTTTCTATACCTCGAGGACGTCGACTGGTGTTCGCGCATGGCCAAGCACGGCTATAAGGTGTATTACGTCGCCGACGCCGAGATGAAGCACCACCTTAGGCGGGAGAGTGCAAAGCTCCTGCCGGACGGGAAGTTCATGGCGCATCTCTTGAGCACGTTCCGCTACTACGACAAGTGGGGCTCGGGAGCCTATGCGCTGAAGCGCGAGAGGTGGCTTCTCTGGCTTGTCGCGACACTCGTCATCGACCTCGTGATGATCAACGCGTCCTTCCTGGCCGCATACTACATGCGGTTCGCGCTCCGCGCGATGTTCGAGAAGCCCGTTTTCCCGGTCGCCACCTACACGGGGTTCATGATATTCGTCAATCTCATCTGCATATTCTCGTTCCTCTACGCCGGCCTCTACCGGAAGTCGGCTCGGGCGAGTTTCGTCCATGACGTCGTGCGCATCGGCCGATCCATGCTCTTGAGTTCGCTCATCATAATGGCGGCGACCTACCTCACGCGGACCATCGCCTACTCGCGCTTCATCGTGGTCGTGTTCTGGCCGATTTCCGTCCTGCTCACGGCTCTCGGCAGGGCCGTGCTGCGGGCGGTGCATCGCGGGATACGGCGGAGTTTCTTCGACCGCAAGCGCATAGCCCTGGTCGGCGGCCTCCGTGAGACGGTCGATCTCAGGGAGAGGCTGCTTCGCGCCGCGCCGGGCGAATACGACTTCGTCGGCTACATACTGCCGACGGGCCGCGAGGCCGAAGCGGACGTGACGCCCGTGATAGGCGAGACCGCGGGCATCGGCGGGGCGGTCGTCGACCATCGCCTCAGTCAGGTCTTCGTCTCGGACAGCAGGCTCTCTAGGGAGGAAGTGGGCGATGTCGTGCTCACGGCGAGACGCTACGGGGTCGAGGTCATGGTCGCCTCGGAGATCACCGACATTCTCATACGCGGCTCTTCCATGGAGGAGATAGGAAGCGAGCCTTTCGTGGTGTTCCCGCCTTCGAGCCTGTCCGGAGCGCGCCTCCTGACCAAGCGGATCTTCGACTGGCTGTCCGCCCTGCTGGCGCTGGTTCTGGTCCTCGTCATCTCGCCCTTGGTTCTCGCCTTCCAGGTCCTGACTTACAGGAACTTCGCCTCGTTTGTTGATACCGTGCGCAAACTCGCTTATGTTATCGGAGGGCGCAACAGCCTCGTGGGGCCCCGGAAGGCCGTCGGCGGCGAGAGGGTCAAGCCGGGCATAACGGGCCTGTGGCTCACGGGCGACGGGGCCGGGCGGACGTACCTCGGGGACCGGCTCGACATGTACTACCTCGAGAACTGGTCGCTGTCCTTCGACATGGAGATAGGGCTTACCAGTCTCGGAAGGATCGGCAGGTTGTTCGGTCCCGCGAAGGGCGCGGCGTCGGAAGAGGGAGGTCTGCAGTGAGATTCATGGGAGTTCTTCTTGTTCTGCTCGCCGCGGGCGCCGCGCAGGCCGACTGGCAAGTGCACGTGAACTCGAACGAGGTCAGCTCATTGTGGCCCGCGGGCGCGGACCTGTGGTGGGGCTCTTCGGGGGGGGCCGTCTTCTACGATGGCGGCGCCGGGGAGTTCTCGAAGGTCGTGCGCTCCGAGGACGGGCTGAGAATGAACGCCGTGACGGCGGTCGGCGTCGACGCGGCGGGCCGGGTCTGGCTGGGCACGGCCGGCGGCGGCGTGTGCATTCTCCAGCCGGACTCGACGTGGCGTTTCGCCAACACGCAGACGCTCGCCCTGCTGAGCGACGACGTGCTCGACATATCGATCTGCGGGGACCTCGTCGCCGTAGGCACGGCCGGCGGCGTGAGCATCTTCGATGACGGCGTCTTCGAGAGGTTCTTCAACGGCGTCGACTGGCGGCGTTCCGGCTGTGATTCGGCCATCTCGGTATGCTGCGCCGACACGATCATGCTGGTCGGCACCCGATGCGGCCTGCAGCGCTACGATTTCGGCTCGGACCTGTGGGAAGAGGTGCTTCCGGACAAGCGCATACTCGATGTGGACTACGACGGCGACTCGCTCTTCTGGGCGATATCGAGCGACTCCATATTCACGTACGACGGCGGGAACATCGAGCGGGTTTCCAAGACCCTCATCCGCTCAGGGGTGATGCGCGCGGTCGCGGCGTTCGACACGACCGTCTGGGCCGTCACCCACATGGGTCCCGCGCGCTACGACGCGGCCAACGACTGGTGGGTCTTCAACCGGGACGGCCTCCCCGACGACCTGTGGGACGCCGCCGCCGTCGCCGTGGATGCGGGCGGAAGCGTCTACCTCGGCACGCACCACGGGGCAGCCAGGCTCGCCGGGGACGCCTGGCAGATGCTCGAGGCCCCGGGGCCCTACGGCAACTACATCCATGACCTCGCCGTGGACGGCAAGGGCCGCCTCTGGTGCACCACCGGCTACCGCTTCGGGGGCGCCCCGCGGGACGCCAATCAGGGAGTGTACATGTACGACGGCTCGGACTGGGTGCATCTCGACTCGGACGTGCTTCCGTCGCTCATCACCTATCCCATAGCAGCCAATCCGCGCGACGGCTCCATATGGCTCGGTTTCTGGGACGCGGCCGCCGGGGATCTCGTCCGGTACGACATGGCCGACACCGGCTTCACCTCCTATGGCGATATGCTGGTGTCCCGCGTCATAAGCGATATCCACGTGGCCGACGGCGGGGAAGTGCTTTTCACGCAGTACACGACGGAGACCGGTTTCGGGGTGCTCTACAA
The DNA here is from genome assembly GCA_025774425.1 of bacterium. Classification (GTDB taxonomy): domain Bacteria; phylum Arandabacterota; class Arandabacteria; order Arandabacterales; family JALGWA01; genus JALGWA01. Next base: position 662 of record JALGWA010000251.1, on the reverse strand, counting down.
CTTCAATTCCTCGGTGGTCTACTACGGGACCTATGACACCCCTCTGTGCGTCGCGAGTCCCTTCCTTCTGGCCCTCGGCGCCGCCGGCGGCGGCTGCTATCTCGTCGGCTCATACAATTCGGCCCCGGAGGGCTCGCCGCCCCTCATAGTGCGGTTCTGTCCCGGCCTCAGCTGGTCGGACAAGGGCGATGACGAGTGCACGTCCTGGGGACCGTTCGCGGGCTGGCCGCAGGGCCACGTCTACGCCCTGGCGACCGACCCCTACGGGGTGATGTGGTGCGGCACGTCGGCGGGACTCGGTTCTTACGACGGCTCCTGGCGCGAAGTCATAGGTGCGTCGGGAGTGGTGTGGGACATCGCGGTCGACGGGAACGGCACCAAGTGGATCGCGACCGACACGGGCCTGTGGGAGCTCCAGGGAGAAGGGGCGTCGTGGAGCGACTTCGAGGGCAGGAGGCGCGTCTACGACTCGACCAACAGCCTCCTTCCCGGCCACGCGGTAAAGGCGGTCGAGGTAGGTGCCGATGGTAGCCTCTGGATAGGCACGGCGGGAGGCGGCGTATACTGTTTCAAGCCGGAGGAGCCCGTGAGGAATCCCCAGCCGTCAGCGTGGGTTCAATCCTATCCCAGCCCGTACGACGGGCGCAGAGAGGACCATGACG
>JALGWA010000250.1 GCA_025774425.1 bacterium | reverse complement strand
GATGATCAGATAGTCGTCGCCCGGCCGGTTGCGTATGCCGCTTATCGTCTCGACCGTGATGGCGACCGGTTTCATCAAGGCCGTCGCGCTCGCGAGAGCGTATCGCCTGAGAGCGCCAGCTCGGGCGCTGTCATGGAAGACCACCTGGAAACTGGTGGCGCCGGTCACGGCGACGTCGCCGAGTTCGGCGACATTGAACTGGTCCGTCACGTCGAAGACGTGGATCGACGGGCTCGTGAAACCGCCGGCCTCGTACCTCGCCACGCACGTCGAATCGGGCGAGAAGAAGGCCAGCCGGTCGTGCAGCGCGATGAACCGCCGCCAGTAGAACACCTCATACCAGGCGAGGTACAGCTTGCCGCACGCGATTCCGGGGTACATCGGCGGGATGTCGCGCGACATCTTGATCGTAAGGTCCTGTTCGCCCAGGTCCTCGATCGTCACAGATGCCCGCAGGTCGACCACGTTCCTCCATGTCAGAGTCGCCTGCCATACGCTGTCGGCCGCCGCCCGGCCGTTGAAGCGCATGATCAGCCTGAAGAAGCCGCCGACGCAGTCATCCGGACTGTGCCAGTCCGCGACGCGCACCTTCGCCGTGCCCCCGCGGGCGGGATCGGGAAAAGGCGTATCCGGCGACAACCGGACGGTCTCACCCAGCCTCAGGGGACGCCAGTACCAGCCGTCGTCCGCTCTGATGTTGAAGTCGTTGAGCGCATCCTTTTCGACATGCACCCTCTCGAGGAAAGAGGGCGGCTGATAGTAGTCGCAGCCGTCGCAGTCGGGCAGGTCGCGAACCGCCATGCGCTTGGGCGGCTCAGTGAAACTCCCTCCCCATGTCACCCAGTAGTAGTTGTAATCCGAGAAGAATGACTTGTAGTAGGACTCCATGCCCCGGCCCGGATCGTAGAGATTCGTCCAGTCCCGGACGCCCAGGGCGTAGAAGACGATCTCGTCCCCCAAGTCGAAACTGCCGTCCCCGCCGTCATCGACCTTGAGCGCCATCTGGGTCATCCAGCTCGGGTTGGTATCGAGCAGACTCTCGCTCAGCGGCAGGCCGCCTCCGCCGTAGAGCCGCAGCGTCGCCGGGTCTATGTCGCCGAGAGCGACGCCGGCGTCCGCCAGGTCCATGCCCGTTATCCTGTACATGCCCGTGGACTCGATCTTGACCTTGAGCCAGTTCGGCGAGCTCGTGAAATAGTCTCCACCTGCGGCATTGAGACCCGCGACATCCGGCCGCCTGCGCCACGCCTTCCCCTGCTCGTAGTTGACGAGCAGGCGTTCGTAGATGTCCTCGAAGGGATCGGCCGGCGCGGGGCGCCCCGCCGGCGCGTGACTTCCCGGCGGCCTCGTGAAGGTGAGCCTGAGTTCAAGGCGGTCATAGACGCGGAAGCGTCCGCCGCCGGGCTCGTAGACCGCCGGGCATATCCGGAGGGCCGCGATACGCTGGTTCCGCATGAAGCCCGTGGAGGTTATCTCCGCCGGGGCGCCGGGCAGGTTGACGAGGTCATCGCGCACCTGCGCGGCCGCACCCGCGGGCAGTCGATGTTCCGCCCGGACGGCCGCCGCCTCGACGACCAGGCGGACATCACCCGTCGGCGGAACCGCGAACAGCAGCACGTCCACCGGCATCTCGAAGCCGGTGCTCCCGCCGAGTGAAGCGGCGAAGCCCGGGGCGTCGCAGCCCACCCACCGGCCGGCCTCGTCGTAGACGTCCTCGACATCCGAAAAGTCGAAAGCGAGCGCGATGCCGTTCTCATCCACGGCCTTTATCTCGTACGAGGCCGCGCAGCACGCGGCCGCCAGGACGGTTACGAGCAGCACTCCGGTTGCCGTTTTCAACTCCGACTCCCCCCCATGATGGCTACGACCGCGACGATGGCGAACGAGACGGCAGCCATGGCGGCGCCCGCCCAGAAACCTCTGGCCGGCCGCGCCCTGCCGTGCCTTATCAGACCCGAATGCGTCGGGAAGATCTTGCGCTCCTCGGGCAGCACGCCCATCCTCCACAGCAGGTTCTCGAAATCCGGGGCGACCGAGCCGAGTGCGCCGAAGAAGACGGGCGATAAGCCGAACAACAGCAGCACGGCGGCGAGCAGCGCTATGGTCAGCGCCGCGTCCACCCATAGATTCTCGAAGTCGAGATGCGGGATGACATCCAGCGGTATGTGCGAGGCCATCCCGACGAAGAAAGCCGCGGGGCTGCTGCCCAACAGACTGCCGATGACGGCGCCGGCCGCCACGTGGGTAACCGAACACATACCCTACTCCACCCTCTCCGCTTCACTCTCCAGCATGATGGGTATGTCGTCCCTGACCGGGTAGGCAAGCCTGCAGACCCCGCAGACCAGCCTGGACCCGTCCGCGTCGTACACGAGGTCCCCTTTGCACCTGGGGCAGACGATTATGTCCAGTATGCCGTCGTCCAGAGGCAAAGCTCCACCTCCCGACTAAAAAACCGGGCGGGCGCGCCCGGCATGACACGGTACTTCCATTATGCTCTCCCTTGCCATCGGGAGCCGGAACCACGCTTTAAGTCTAACAAGCGCTCCGCCGGAGGTCAAGCCCATATCACTCCAGGAACACACCCATCTTGGAGTACTTCTCGAGCCTGCGCTCGAGGAGGTCGTCGACGGGAACGGCGCTCAATCTGTCGACATTCTCCACCACGGCACGCTTCAAGGACTCGGCCGCCTCCGCCGGCCCCCTGTGCGCCCCCCCGAGGGGCTCCGGTATCACCCCATCGATCACGCCCAGCCTGAGCAGGTCAGGAGCCGTCAGCTTGAGCGATTCCGCGGCATCGGGGGCCTTGGCCCTATCTCCCCACAGTATGGCGGCGCAGCCCTCCGGAGAGATCACCGAGTAGATGGCATACTCCATCATGAGCACCGTGTCGCCGACGGCGATCGCCAGCGCCCCTCCGCTTCCCCCCTCGCCGATGATTATCGCCAGAATGGGCACCGGCAGCCTGGCCATCTCGAAGATGTTCCTCGCTATGGCCTCCGCCTGGCCCCTCTCCTCCGCCCCGATCCCCGGAAAGGCCCCGGGCGTGTCGACGAGCGTCAGTATGGGCCTGCCGAACTTGGCCGCCATGCGCATCAGCCGCAGCGCTTTGCGGTAGCCTTCCGGGTGGGCGCTCCCGAAGTTGCGCCTGAGGTTCTCCTTGGTGTCGCGCCCCTTCTGCTGCCCGATGATGAACAGGCGCCTGCCCTCGACGGTGCCCATGCCGGCGATGACCGCCTTGTCGTCCCCGTAGAGCCTGTCGCCGTGAAGCTCGATGAAGTCAGGAGCGAGCACGCCGATGTAGTCCATCGTGTACGGGCGAAGAGGGTGCCGCGCCAGTTGCACGCGCTCCCACCCCGTGAGATTCTTGTAGGTCTCCTCGCGCTTCTTCTCGGCTATGCGCTCGAGCCTCTCCACCTGCTCGTCGATTTCGGGATGACCTTCCCTCGAGAGCGACTTGAGATCGCGTATACGCTTCTCGAGCTCCATGAGAGGCTTTTCGAAATCTAGCCATGATTCCATAGGCATTCCTTTAGAACAGGCTCCTGTACTCTATCCTCATCCCCCGCTGCCAC
>JALGWA010000249.1 GCA_025774425.1 bacterium | reverse complement strand
ACGGGTGTCGTCTACGGCGTGTGGGACCGTTCCCTGGCCGGTCCGGACTCGGCGGACCTCGCCCTGGCGGATTTCGTCTTGTGGTTCACGGGCCGGGCCGCCCCGGCGCTGGACGAAACCGACCGCGCGGCCGTCGGCCACTATCTCGACTCCGGGGGCAAGTTGTGTGTGACCGGGCAGGATGTCGGATACAGCATGTGCGACCCCACGAGCGCGCATTATACCACCGAAAGCAAGGACTTCTTCGAGACATACATGCACGCGACCTACGTCATGCCCAACTCCAACCTCTATGACCTCGTCGGGCGCGCGGGCGACGCCGTCAGCGACGGCATTACGCTCACCATCCGGGGAGGGGACGGCGCCGACAACCAGGATTTCCCCGATGTCATCGACGCCATCGCGCCGGCGGAGGTCATATTCGACTACAGCGACCCTGACAAGCATGGCGGAGTCAAGTTCACCGACGGCGACACGAAACTCGTCTACCTGTCCTTCGGCTTCGAGGCGATCGACAATCGGTCGGACCGCGTGCTGCTCATGTCCCGGATCGTCGACTGGCTGGCGCCGACGGCCGGTATCGACCCGGGGCGGCGCAGTGGGATCACGGTCGTCTGCCGGCCGAGCCCCGCGGCGTCGTTTGCGCGGATCGGCGTGTCCGGGGGCGCCGGGTGGGAGAGCTTGAGGATATACGACGCCCGGGGCAGGGTCGTCAAGGACGCGGGGATGAGCGACGGACCGGACTTCGAGTGGAACCTCGAAGACGAGGACGGCGCGGCGGTGGCGCCCGGGGTGTACTTCATAGCCGTGTCGTCCGGAGGCCGCTCGGCCGCCCGGAAGATGCTGGTCGTGCGTTAGGCATCGTCCGCCGCGCCTCCGGGAACAACCCAAGCCGAAATTGAGTGGCGTTGGCCCCGATGTTCTGCTATATATGATATCAGGTCGCGCTCCATCGGGGAGCCGCGCGCATGGATGCGGGAGGCGCGTTGAGGATAAAGCTCGTATCGCCGGGAAGGCACAGGAAGAGGCCGGGCATCATCGGCAGGGCCTTCCACGTTCCCCCTCTGTCGCTCGGCATTCTCGCTTCGCTCACGCCGCCGGATGTCGAGGTCGAGCTCGTCGACGAGAACCTGCGGGAGATCGACTACGACGACGTCACCGACCTGGTGGCGATCACCTGCCTGACGGCCGTTGCGCCCAGGGTGTACGAGATCTCCAAGAACTTCAGGGAGCGGGGGGCGAAGGTCGTGCTCGGGGGCATGCACCCGTCGGCGGTGCCGCTAGAGGCACAGCAGCACGCCGACTCCGTGGTCGTCGGCGAGGCCGAGGGCGTCTGGCCGAGGGTGATCGAAGATTTCAAGGCCAATACGCTCCAGAGGTTCTACAAGGGCAAGCCGCCGGAGCCGGAACAGATAGCGACGCCGTCGAGGCGGATCTTCGACCGGCAGGGATACTTCCTGAAAGGGACGGTTCAGACCTCGCGGGGCTGCCCGTATGGCTGCGATTTCTGCAGCGTCCAGCGCTTCTTCGGAAACAAGTTCAGATTCCGCTCCGTATCCTCGGTGGTCGATGAGATAAGGTCCCTCGCCGTCAAGTTCATCGCCTTCGTCGACGACAACATCGCCGGCAGCCGGGCCTACGCCAGGGAGCTCTTCACCGCGTTGGCGCCGCTCAAGGTGAAGTGGATATGCCAGGCGCCGATCAATGTCGCCAGGGACCCGGAGCTCCTCAAGCTGATGTACAAGAGCGGCTGCCGCGGCGTGTTCATCGGCTTCGAGTCGATAGCGCCCGAAAGTCTCAAGGAGGTCGGCAAGAGCGTCAACGTCGTCGGCAAGTTCAAGGAGTACATAGGAAGGATTCACGACGCCGGCATCAACGTCGAGGGGGCGTTCATTTTCGGTTTCGACCACGACAAACGCGACGTCTTCAAGAGGACGCTGGACTTCATCGCGGACGCGAAGATCGATTTCGCGCAGTTCGCCATCCTCACGCCTTTTCCCGGCACCAACCTGGCCGCCCGCCTGAGGAAGCAGAACCGCATAACGACCTACGACTGGAACAAGTACGACATAGCCCACGCGGTGTACAGGCCGGCCAACATGACCGCCCGCGAGCTCGAAGAGGGGCGCATGTGGATCGAGCAGGAGTTCTACTCGCTGAGCAATACGATGAAGAGGATGTTCAGCCTCGGCAAACGCGTGCGCTACCTCGTCCCGATGTTCATCCTCAACGCCAGCTACCGCAGCAACATCAGGGCCTTCGCCGAGGTCTACTCCCAGTAAGTCTCCGGCTGGGGCATGTCGAGCAGTTCGCGCAGCATGTAGTACTCGAGCTCCGAGATGCTCCGCTGCCTCGCGTCCGGCCTTATGCCCGTATGGCCCATGTTCTCCGTCGTGAACAGGTAGAAGTCGGAGAAGATGAACACCTTGCCCTCCCCCATCGCGACCCGCGCGAGAACCGCACGGCCGTCTGAGAGGAACAGCATCGGGTCGCCGCCCGCCAGGCCGATGGGCTCACCGGCGGGTACGATCCTCGTTCCCTCGGCCGTGACGATGTGGGGCATCTCCACGTCCCCGGTCTCGGCCTCCTCCTTCCTGCCTCGCGCCGGCTCGCCCTCGAGCCGCACCCCGAACAGCGCGATGAGCTCCCGGGCGGCCTCTCCCGGCTGCTTTCCGTCGACGATGACGAGGAGCCGGCCGCCCCCTCGCACGTATTCGAGCAGCGCCTCGGCTTCCGCCGGCTCGAGCGGCAGCACCGGTTTGGCAATCACCACGACATCCCCCTTCGAGACGGCGTCTTCCAGCGTCGGCTCGAGGCTCGGGAAGAGGCCCAGCCGCTGCGTCCACACGAAGAAGGTGTGAAGACTGGTCTCCGGGAACCTCGTCAGACTGTACACGGGCAGGTTGAAACCCGAGTGCTCCCGATCGAAGGCCACGCTGACGAAGTCCGTGTGGGGCTGGCGCGGCGGGTAGGCCGCACGCACCTGTGCGTCATAGACGACCACCGCCGCAGCGGTCCCGAGCAGGCCGGCGGCCAGACCGAGGAGCGCCTTCTGCCCGGCCGTCCAGCCGCGCGTCAGCAGCCAGGCGGCGGCCAGGGCCGCCAGGCCGGCGGCGGCCAGGGCCTTGTTCGCCCAGGCGTACCGGTTGGTCCGGTTGAGCCATTCCAGGGTCCCCAGGGCCAGCTCGGGCTTGCCGGGTATGAACATGAAAAAGTTGGAGAAGCAAGTGCTGTCGGTGAAGAGCGCGACCCGGCCCTTGCCGAACTTGACGCCCCCCTGCTGCACGAAGACCCCGAAGCTGTAGTTCCTGCTGTCCTTCCTCGGGAAGAAGCTCGTCTGGGAGTAATCGAGCCGCATGGCCTTGAGACCGTAGCCGAGGATCATGTTCTCGGAGAAGTAGGGCGACTCCATGGTGCAGGACGTCGCGAACAGGAAAGACGGCATGAAAGCGACCGTGGGATGCGGGAACGCCTCGGGGCGCTCGAAGAAAGACAGCCCCATGGTCCTCAGGTCGTAGGTCGAGTCGTATCTCAGCCTGAGACCGAAGCGCCGGATCAGGTGGTTGAGATAGGTGCTCGTCCCGAAGAC
>JALGWA010000248.1 GCA_025774425.1 bacterium | reverse complement strand
AGGTGCCCGCCCTGAGACCGAGGGGGGACGAATGGCTGGCCCATGACTTCGCCCTCGCCGTCGTGCGGAGCGCCGAGGAGGGCTGCGGGCCCCGCCCGGTCATAATGGCGACTGGCGAGTTCGTGGGGCTGCCGCTCCTCTACATGGCCCTCGTCGAGGGCTGCGATGTGGTGGCCTTCGCCCCGGGCACCTCGGACCCGTCGGTGATCGGTGCGACGGGGCCCGTCGAGAGCCTCGAAGAGGCGCTGGCCGTCGCCGGGCGGACCTACGGGACGTCGAGCATCGCCGTCCTCGCGGGCGGCAAGGCGGCCGCCATGGGCGGTTCCGACCGCATCTGCGGCTTGGTGTACACCCTCGAGACGCCTCCGGGCCGATGCCGGTCGCCGCGCGACTACCCGGTGCGCGGCGTGGGCGGGGAAATGCGGGACTACTACTCGCGCGTCCTCAGCGCCGAGTACCTGCTGCATCTGGCGAGGTGGGACATGGGCCGCGGAGAGGCCGACAGTGCGCGGGCGGTGCTCGAACGCCTGGTGCCGCTCGTCGAGGACGACGCCCACACCAATGTCGAAGCGTCCAGACTCTATTTCGAGCTCGGGGATGCCGGCCGGGCCGAAGACCTGCTCAGGGTCGCCGTCGCCGCCGAGCCGGACTATTTCTACGCGCATTTCGCCCTGGCGAACGTGTATTCGATGGACGGAAGACACGAAGAGGCCATATCCGAGTACGAGAGGGCCCTCGTCGGCAATCCCGATCCCGGCGTGGTCCTCGTCGACATGGGCAACGCCTACAGGGCGATGGGAGACTACGCACGGTCGGTCGAGTACTACGAGAAGGCGCTCGCGCTCGACGAGGCCGGCCTAGCGGCAAACCTCGGCATGGGGACGACACTCGAAGCCATGGGCAAGACCGCCGAGGCCCTGGCGCATTACGAAAGGGCCCTCGAGGCCGATCCCACGTACGCCCCCGCGGTTCACGCCAAGGCCGCGCTGCTCATGCGTCTGGGACGCAACGAGGAGTCCGCCCGGCTGCTCGAAGCCGCGCTGACGTCGGGCGCGGACGACCCGCTTCTCCTTTCGGACATGGGCCTGTATTACCTGAGGACGGCGCGCCTCGACTCGGCCGTGGTCTACCTCGAGAGAGCCCTCGAGGCCGCGCCGGCCCTGCTCACGGCGCGCGGCAATCTCGCGGTTGCCTACGAGCGCAAGGGGATGAAGGCGAAGGCGGCCGAGCACTACCGCAGGTACATCGAGGATTCCCCGCCGGGGCCGGGCAGGCAACGGGCCGCCGAGGCCCTCCGCGCCATCGGGGAGTGAAGAACGGGGCTCAGCACGTGAGGTGCGCCGCGAATGCGACCTTGCGCCGGCCGACGAGGCCGTTGTAGAGCTTGACGGCCTCGGCCGTCGGCTTGGCGACGAGCAGTATGCCGAGGTCGTCGAGGCGTTTCCCGGTCTCGGGCGCCACCTCCATCAGCCCCGGGTCGCCCTTTCCGACGATGAGCACATCGGGGCGCGCGCGCAGTATGTCTTCGATGTCGGCGACGGCGACCTCGTGGCCGGCGATGCGCCACCAGCCGGGCACGACGCGCCCGTCGACGATCTTTATGTCGCTGGTGTATGTGCGGCCGTCCACCGTGATGCTGCCGAAGTGGTATTCCTCGATCATGTTTTGCATCCCCTTGTATTCTATGATTTCACTTGACATGTTTTCAAGGGCCGACTAGGCTGGAGACACAGGCCCCGGGGGGGTGAAAGCATGGCGAAACTCCTACTGGTCGAAGACGAGCCTGCCCATCTGGACTTCTACAAGCGTCTGTTGTCCGAGGACGGGCATGAAGTGCTCGGGGCGAGCTCCGGCGGGGAGGCGATAAGGCTGGCCAAAGAGGTCTGCCCGGGCGTGGTCGTTCTGGACCTCGTGCTCCCCGACATGGACGGCGCCGAGGCCATAGCCCGCCTGCTCGCGGCCTGCGGCCGCACCAAGATAGTCATCAACACCTGCTACGAATCCTTCAGGAACGACTTCAGGTGCTGGGGCGCGGACGCCTTCGTCGTCAAGTCTTCGGATCCCAGCGAACTCAAGCTGCGGGTCAGGCAGGTTCTCGAGGACGAAAGCCGCAACTGAATAGACCGGTGCCGCTGTGATGGTGTATCATCGGGTGGCGCCGTTTTTCTACATGGAGGGAAACCTTGTCCAAGCTCTTGTTGATCGACGGGGCCGCGATAGCCTACAGGGCCCATTACGGCCTCGCCGGCTCCGGCCTCGCCACGGCCGACGGCAGGAGCACGGGGGCGACCTACGGCTACGCGACGACGCTCCACAGGCTGCTCCGGGACGAGAAGCCGGACTATGTATGCGTCGCCCTGGACTCGGACAAGCCCACCTACAGGCATGACCTCTTCGAGGACTACAAGGCGGGAAGACCGGAGATGCCCGAGGACCTCGCCGACCAGCTCGGCTACATGAGGGAGATCACGGAGGCGCTCGGCATACCGGTCCTCGAGGTGGAAGGATATGAGGCCGACGACATTATAGGTACGTTGACCGCGGAAGCCGGCCGCCGCGGCGTCAGGGTGGCCATCGCCACGGGCGACAAGGACCTCCTCCAGCTCGTCGACGACAAGACCAGGGTGATCATGCTCTCGGGCGCGGGACGCGACACCAAGGTGTTCAACGCGAGGAAGGTCGAGGAGAAGTACGGCCTGCCGCCCGCGCTGCTCCCGGACTACTTCAGTCTCGTCGGCGACCCCATAGACAACATAGCCGGCGTGCCCGGAATCGGAGAGAAGACCGCGCGGGCCCTGGTTTCGAAATACGGCGGGCTCGAGGACATATACGCCGACCTCGACGGAGTGGAGCCTCCGCGGGTGAGGGAACTGCTCGAGAAGGGCCGGGACCAGGCCTTCGCGAGTCTCGAACTCGTGCGCATCAACCTCGGCGTTCCCCTGGAGCGGGGACTCGAAGACCTCAAGTACGAGGGCGTCGACGCCGCGAGGCTCAAGAAGATCTTGAAGGACCTCGAGTTCAGGGACCTCCTGAGGAAGATGGCGCCGGCGGGCTCCGAACCCGGAGGCGAGCCGGTGATCTGGACCGAGGGCGCCCGGCTGGAGTGCGCCGGCCGGGTCGGACTGGAGGTCGACCTGGAGGCGGCCCCGGGGACCAAGGCGAAGGTCCGGGGCATCGGCTTGAGCTGCGAGACGGGCGGTGACTACTATTTCCCGGTCGGCCACAGGGAGCCCGTCAACGTACCCGTCGAGGAGGTGAGGAAGGCCGTGGGAGCCCTCCTCGGCGCCGGCGGAGCCGCCGTGGTCGTCCACGACGCCAAGCGGGCGGCGGTCGCCTTGAAGCGCCTGGGAATAGACGTTCACGGCGTCGAGTTCGATACGCTGCTCGCGCGTTACCTGCTCAACCCGGGCCGGGGCCAGAACTCCCTCGCAGATATCGTGCTCGACTACACCGGACAGGTCTGGGCGGCGCCCGGCGAGCGCCGCGAGAGGACCGCGACGGTGCGCGGGGCGTCACGCGAGTGTTCGAGACGTGCGCGGGCCGTGCTCGAGGTAAGGGAGCCCCTGGCCGAGGACCTGAAAGGGGCTGGCCTCACCGGC
>JALGWA010000247.1 GCA_025774425.1 bacterium | reverse complement strand
AGCAGGCCGACGCGGAAGAAGCCCCGTCCCAGCATTCCCGCGAGCACGAGCCCGCAGGCGCCGAGCGCGAGCCCGAAGAGCAGCGCCCCCCGTCTCGGGATCCGCCCGCTGGCGATGGGGCGCCGGGACTTGACCGGGTGCACGCGATCCCGCTCGTAGTCGACGAGGTCGTTGAGAACATATATGGACGCCGAGAGCATGCAGAAGATACCCAGGGCCGCCAGGCTCCGGCCGGCCATCCCCGGGTCGAAAAGGCTCCGCGAAAAGATCAGGGCCGCCAGAACCACCAGGTTCTTGCTCCACTGGAGCGGCCTCATCGCCTCTATGTAGAAGCGGACCTTGCTCATTCGGGACTCCCGCGGTCCGAGTTCCGGAGTATGTCCCTTATCTTGCTCGTAAGAAGGTCGATGGCCACGGCGTTGTGCCCTCCCTCCGGGATTATTATATCGGCGTATCGCTTGCTCGGCTCGACGAATTGCAGGTGCATCGGCCTCACGGTGGCGATGTACTGCTCGATGACGGAATCCGCCGAACGCCGCCGCTCCTTCATGTCCCTGAGGAGCCGCCTTATGAACCTCTCGTCCGAGTCGGCGTCTATGTATATCTTGATATCCATCAGCGACCGGAGGTCTTCGTTCTCCAGCACGAGTATGCCCTCGACCATGATTATTTCCGCCGGTTCGACTCTCGTCGTCTCGGCTCGCCTCGAATGCGTGGCGTAGTCATAGTTGGGACGCTCGATCGGCTCCCACGCCCGCAGCTTCTCCAGGTGCTCGATCAGAAGCTCGTTCTCGAACGCCGACGGGTGGTCGTAGTTGAGCTTCTCGCGCTCCTCGTAGGGAAGGTCGGAGCGGTCGCGGTAATACGCGTCATGCGGCAGGATCACAACGTTCTTCGCGCTGAAGCGCGACTTGACTTCGAAGGCGACCGTCGTCTTGCCGGACCCAGTCCCACCAGCCAGGCCGATGATCACCGGTTCCATTCTAGCCACCGGGCATTGACCTCAGGATGAGGAACACACCGAAACATATCAGCACCGTGCCGGCTATCGCGAGCGCCGTCACCTGCTCGTCGAGGACGTACTTGGCGACCAGCACGATGACGATATAGCCTATGCTTATCATGGGATACGCTATGCTCAGATTGACGCGCGAGAGGATTACAAGCCACGATATCGCGCTGATGAAATAGAGCAGGAAACCGAGAAGCACGTAGTAATTGCCGACCGCACTCCCGAGGAAATGCGTGACCGACCTCAGGCTCAGCGAGCGCGTTATGCTCGAGGATGCGCCGGAAGACGCCATCATCACGCCGCGTTTGAGCGAGAGCTGTCCCAGCACCCCGAGTACCACGCTGAACAGGATCAGCGCGAAGTTCTTGAGCATCGCATGAATCTCCTTTGGTTTACGATTGGATTGTGAGGAGTATACCAGACACACGCGCCGGCACAACACCGAATTCGCGCCCCGTTCGTCCCGGCGCCCCCACGCCGTACGCCGGGGCCGGTCTTTCGCCGTTGATCCGCTCCTGCTTTTCACATACAATCCCGCCGGCGGAGGTCGACTCCGGCAAGGCGGACAGCATGCCCTACAGTTACGGCTTTTTCGATCGGGAAATCAAGACATACATCCTGGGCTCCTGCACCAACGTCACGATACTGGACGTGGGGCCGGGAACCGGCAAGTACGGCAGGATGCTCAGGAAACACTGCGACGTCGACGCTCTGGAAATATACGAGCCATATGATGACCCCGCCGGCGTCGGACGGGCGCCGCATAGGCCCGGTTCCGGCCGTAGTCAGGCCGTCAACCACCTCGGCAGGGGTACGCCCTCCATGTCCCGCTTCAGCCGGCAGGCCCGCGCCAGGTATATGTCGCCGGGCAGGAGGCGGCTCAACAATCGGAACAGAGGAATGACCTTGTCGACCCTTCCCGCTATCCTGTACTTTCCCGGGCGGACCACCTTCAGGAACTCCGGGGTATCCGGGTGCAGGTAGTAACGCCTGCCGAGCGAGAGGAAATCCTCCAACGGCATGACCCTGGAATCATCCCGCACGAAATCACGGATCCTCACATACCGGCTTCGCGGATTTTCGGCCAGGTCGTTGTTGTCGAAACCGTAGTTGTGCTTGAGAAACTTCAAATGGAAATACAGGATGCCGGCATACCGCTTCCTGAGTCCCGGAGTATGAAACACCTCATTCGTCGCGGAATGATGGAAATATGTCTCTTCGGACACGGGGAAGAAGTACATGTCCTTGTTTCCCGAAAATGGCAGATTGTAGAAGACACCGAGGCCGCCGTCCGGTGACTTGAGGAGATTGAGGCCGGAGTAGCACAACGCGGTCTTTCCCAGCCCTTTCCTTCTGATCGAGTCGATCGCCCTTCCGAGGTTCCGCTGAATAGCGAGATGATCGTCATCGAGCTTCGTCACGATCTTGCACGTGGTCCTGGACAGCGCGTAGTTGGAATAGTTGGCCATGCCGTGGACGGAATCCGCGGGCGTCTCTCTGTGGCCCTCGGAGCCGGGCGGATGCACCCAGGGCCGGTACTCGTATACCCGCAACTTGCGGGGATACTTTCCCGCCAGCCTGTCGAGTATTTCCGGCGTGCCGTCCGTACAGTCATTGAACACGGCGACTATTTCATCGAAGTACTCGATATGCGACTCGATCACCGGCTCCAGGAACTCGGCGCCGTTCTTGATCCTCATGAAGGCGCCGATTCCGTCCCTGCGCCCCGCGGGATCCAGGCTCCGGCGGTCGAACGCGTATTCGTCCATCACTTTGTCCTGGCGACGTACGGCCGATCATCACCCAAGGGGTTGGAAAGGCCGTTGACGGCCTTGACGTCGCCACGCGCGATCTCGGCCAGCCGGCGATTGTAATAGTCGAGGTTGCAACTGTCGCTTCCACCCGTCCGATGCGGATGCCACAGGTGCAGGGGAAACTCGTCGCGAAAGACCGTCCTTCCCACCACCCCCGCGCGGTAGAGCCGCCGGCCGAGGTCGTCATCCTCCGCGCCCCACCCCACGTAGTTCTCATCGAAGCCGTTCACACGGACGAGATCCTCCCGGGAGACGCCGAACGCCCCCCCGCGCACCTTGGGCCTGTAGCGCTTCCAGGGCAGCAACTTTCCGACATGATGGTAGAAGGAATCCTTGACGTACTGCCGGCGGATCTTCCGCACCTGGGCGCCCGTGAGAATACCCGAGTAGTCGCATCGCGCGACGACCTCCGGCGTGACGAGCTCCGACTGCCGTTCGGTCAACAGCACGGGAAGGGCGACGAGGAACTGTCCCCGGCGTCCGAACCGGCCGAAGACGTCGAGGTAGCCACGCGTCGCCACCATGTCCTGATCCCAGAACACGACGTAGTCGCCCGAGCACTCGCGGATCCCGTTGTTCCTGCTCCTGGCGAGCCTGAAGCCCCGGTGCTCCTGCCGGACGTACTTGATTTCGTCCAGCCCGAGGTCCGCGGCCCATTCGCGGACGGCCGGCAGCATGTCCCCCGGGGAGCCGTCGTCGACGATGACGACCTCTTCGGGCCTGCGGCTCTGGCTGCTCAGGCAGATGAGCGCCAGCCGCAGGAGGTCGGGGCGATCATACACGC
>JALGWA010000246.1 GCA_025774425.1 bacterium | reverse complement strand
GGCGTGGGCATACCCCTTCCCCTTGGTCGTCACCACGTGGACGAGCTGGGGACCCTTGAAGTCTCTGATCACGCCCAGCAGGTCGACGAGCTCGGCTATGTTGTGGCCGTCGACCGGGCCGTAATACCTGAAACCGAGCTCCTCGAACAGTATGCCCGGCACCATGAGGTTCTTGAGGCTCTCCTTGAGTCGGCGCGCGACGCCCCTCGCCCTGCCTCCCACGCTCGGAAGCTTGCCGAGGAGCTCGTACACGTCGGCCTCGAATCTCCTGTAGACGGGCGCCGAGATCAGCCGCGTCAGATACGTGGACATCGCGCCGACGTTCTTGGATATCGACATCCTGTTGTCGTTGAGAATGACGATGAAGTCCTTCTTCAGATGCCCGGCCTGGTTCAGGCCCTCGAAGGCCATGCCGCCTGTCAGGGCCCCGTCGCCTATGACGGCGACGACGCGGTAGTCCTCGTTCCTGTGGTCCCGGGCGCACGCCATCCCGAGCGCCGCCGATATCGACGTGCTCGCGTGGCCCGTCCCGAAGGCGTCATGCTCGCTCTCGGATATCTTGGGGAAGCCGCTCAGCCCGCCCCTGGTGCGCAGGGTGTCGAAGCGGTCCCTCCGCCCGGTCAAGAGCTTGTGGGCGTAAGCCTGGTGGCCGACGTCCCAGACTATCTTGTCGCGCGGGGAGTCTAAGCAGTAGTGAAGGGCGATCGAGAGCTCGACGGCCCCCAGGCTCGGAGCCAGGTGTCCCCCGGTCTTCGAGACCACGGAGATGATCTTCTCCCTTATCTCGTCCGCAAGCTTCTCCAGGTCGCCTACGGAGAGACGCTTGAGGTCATCCGGTCCTTCGATGTGCTCCAGGATCGACGTTTCTCATCCCTCCTCGAACGACGGCCGCGTCGCCGCGTTCCGCCCGCCGTCGCCCGCGCCGGCCGTCCTAGGACCGCCGGCTTATGACGAAGTCGGCGAGGGCCGCGAGCGGCGCGAACTCCCCGCCCAGGCCTTCTATGGAGGCCTTCGCCTCCGCGGCCAGACCTGCGGCCGTCGCCCTCGACCGGTCGACGCCGAAGACCCCCGGGTAGGTCGCCTTCCCCTTGTCGCCGTCCAGGCCGCTTCCCGACTTGAGGTCGCCGAAGCCGCCCTCCGCGTCGAGGACGTCGTCCATTATCTGGAAGGCGAGACCGAGACTCCGGCCGTAGGCCGTCAGCGCCTCAAGTACGCTCCCGGCCGCGCCCGCCGCCATCGCGCCGCAGCGGGCCGAAGCCGTAATCAGCCTGCCAGTCTTCCGCTCGTGAATGCACTCGACGATGTCGCCGTCGACTTCCCTGTTTTCGTACTCCATGTCCAGCATCTGGCCGGCGACCATCCCCTCGCTCCCTATCGCCTGCGTTATCTCGACGGCGACTCGAAGCGCCGTGTCCGCCCCCAGCGCGCGCCCGCCCTCGCGCAACACGACCTCAAGCGCCAGCGTGAGCAGCGCATCCCCGGCCAGCACGGCCGCGGCCTCTCCGAAGACCTTGTGGCACGTCGGCTTGCCGCGTCTCAGGTCGTCATCGTCCATGCAGGGCAGGTCGTCGTGAATGAGCGAATACGTATGTATCAACTCGAGGGCGCATGCGACCGGAAGCGCACGGTCGCCGCCCCCGCAGGCCTCGCAGGCGGCGAGGCAGAGCACGGGCCTCAGTCTCTTCCCGCCCGAGAAGACGCTGTAGCGCATCGCCCTGTGCAATGTCTCGGGTCGGGCGTCCTCCGGGGGCAGACAAGCGTCGAGAGCGGCATCGACCTTTTGCCGCTTGGCCTCCACATAGCCGGCGAGGTCGAAACTCGTCGTGCCGCCCATATCCTACGGGTCACTCCTCTTCGGGTTCCTCGAACGGTGCAAGCTCGAACCGGCCTTCGCCGGTCTTGATCAACTCGTTCACCCTCTTCTCCGCGCTCTCGAGCTTCTCACGGCACACCCTGGCCAGCTTAACAGCTTCCTCGAACCGTTTCAACGACTCGTCCAGGGCGAGGTCACCTTTCTCGAGCTCGTCGACGATTCCCTCGATTCTCTTCATCGCCTCTTCGAAGGACATCTCTTTCATAGTCGTTGACCTCTTGTGTGTTCTCCACCTTGCAGAGCGCCCCTCCCACCGAAAGCACGAGGCGCACGTCGTCCCCTATCTTCAACTGCGCGTATGACGACACCACCCTCCCGGTCTTCTCGTCGAGCACGACCGAGTAGCCCCGCTTGAGCGTCGAAAGCGGGCTCAGGGCCTCGAGACGGCCCTCGAGACCGGCGAGCCCCGCCGCCGCCGCCTCGAGGCGCGTCGCGACCGAGCGCTCGATGCGGCTCAAGGCGTCCCGGGCGCGCCGCTCCTCCTCGCGCACGCGCCCCGAGAGCGCCCGGCCCATGCGCGCGACGGCGTCATCCAGGAACTTGGTCCTCGCGGCCAGCCTGTCGCTCATGCTCCTCAGGCCGTAGCGCGTTCCGAGGCTCTCTATGAAGCGCTTGTGCCGCTCCATCATCGCCTTGACCGCCCGGCCCGCGTTCCTGACCAGCAGGCCCAGCCGGGTCCTGGCCTCGACGTAGTCGGCCAGTATCACGGTCGGCGCGGCCGTCGGCGTCGGCACCCGGACGTCGGCGACGAAATCGGATATGGTGAAATCTGTCTCGTGCCCGACGGCCGAAACCACGGGTATGCGCGACGCGCTTATGGCGCGGGCGACCACCTCTTCGTTGAAGGCCCAGAGATCTTCGATGGAACCTCCACCCCTTCCGACGATGATGACGTCGATCCCGCCGTACGCGTTGAAGTCTCTTATCGCCGCGGCTATCTCGTCCTTGGCCCCTTCGCCCTGGACGGCCACCGGGCGCAGCACGAGGTCCACTCCCCGGTAGATCTTCCTCGCGGTTCGTATGATGTCCCTGACGGCCGCTCCCGTCGGCGACGTCACTATGCCTATGCGCTGGGGGAAGGCCGGCAGCGGCTTCTTGCGCTCGGCGGCGAAGAGCCCCTCCTTCTCCAGCCGCTTCTTGAGCTCGTTGAAGGCCGCCAGGAGGCCGCCCCTGCCGGCTTCGACGAGCTCGCGGACGATTATCTGGTAGGTCCCGTACCTGTCGTACACGGTCAGCTGGCCGCCGGCGTACACCTTCATGCCGTCCTCGGGCGTGAAATCGACCGTCGCGGCGCTGCTCCTGAACATGACGCAGCGGATCTGGGCGGCCTCGTCCTTCAGCGTGAAGTACACATGGCCCGAGGTATGCACCTTGGCGTTGGAAATCTCACCGACGACCCAGACGTAGCCGAAGTTGGACTCGATGAGTTCCTTGATTCTCGCAGTGATCTCGCTGACGGTCAGGGCCTCTTCCCCGACCGGCAGGTCCGGTGGCGAGCGCATCAGTCACCCTTCGCGACGGTCAGAGTGTTCTTGATGACCATGGCCACTGTCAGGGGGCCGACCCCGCCCGGCACGGGTGTGATGTAGGACGCCTTGGCTTCGATCTCGTCGAAACGGGCGTCGCCCACTAGCCGGTAACCCCTCTTGGCGGCGGCGTCCTCGACGCGGCTGATTACCACGTCCACGACGATGCAGCCGTCGCCGACCATGTCGGCGGTCAGAAAGCCGGGAACCCCCATG
>JALGWA010000245.1 GCA_025774425.1 bacterium | reverse complement strand
TCTCCGGTTCGTCGATTATCTCCCCGCCTTCGAACACGAGGTCGCGGACCTGCATGGAATCACCTACGTCGAGCTCGGTCACGTCGACCACGAGGCTCTCCGGGATGTCGGCGGGAAGACACCTGACCTCGACTTCCCTGTGTAGGAGCTCGAGCACTCCACCCTTGGTCTTGACGCCGACGGGCTCGCCGACCACTTTCACCGGGATATTGACATGGACCTGCTTCGTCATCGAGACTTCCTGGAAGTCGACGTGCAGAACGTCTCTGCGCACCGGGTGGTACTGTATCTCCCGGATTATGGCCTTGCACCCGCCTCTCTGGGCGCCGTCGATCTTGAGGTCCAGGATGACGTTGCTGCCGGCCCCGGTATGCGTCACGCGATGCAACTCCTTGAGATCGACCTCGAGTACGACCGGGTCGTTTCCCTCGCCGTAGAGTATGCCGGGCACGTTTCCGGCCCGCCTGATCCTGCGCGCAAACCCTTTTCCGGTGTCCTCTCTCAGTCTCGCCTTGAGTTCAGCTGTAGCCATGATTCACTCCCGTTCTTGACATCCCGTCCTAGACGAACAACGAACTCACGGACTCGCCGTTATGGATCCTGCGGACGGCCTCGCCGAGCAGCGGGGCGACCGACAGTACCCTGACCTTGTCGGTCGGCTTACCGTCCCTCAGGGGAACGGTATTCGTGACCACAAGCTCCGTAATCGGGGATTGCTGCACCCTCGCAAGGGCGTTACCCGACAGAATACCGTGAGTGCAACCCACATATATGTCCCTGGCGCCTTTCTCCTTGAGCGCCTCTGCGGCCTCGACGACCGTGCCGCCCGTATCGATGAGGTCGTCCAGGATTATCAGATTCCTTCCCTCGACCTCGCCGATGACGTTCATCACCTCCGAGACATTGGGCATCGGCCGCCTCTTGTCGATCAGCGCCAAGGGGGCCTCGAATCTCTTTGCGAAGGCCCGCGCCATGCGAACGCTGCCGATGTCCGGAGAGACTATCGTCAAGTCCTCGAGACCGAGTTCCTTAAAGTAATCAATGAGGACGGGTGACGCAAACAGATGATCGAGGGGGATGTCGAAGAATCCCTGTATCTGGCCGGCGTGCAGGTCCATCGTGAGAACCCTGTTGGCGCCCGCCACGGTGATCAGGTTCGCCACGAGTTTGGCGCTGATCGCGACTCTCGGCTGGTCCTTCCTGTCCTGGCGGGCGTAGCCGTAGTAAGGCAGCACCGCCGTGATGCGCGAGGCCGAGGCCCGGCTCGCCGCGTCGATCATGATGAGGAGCTCGAGCAGGTTCTCCGCCGGCGGGAAGGTCGGCTGGACTATGAACACGTCCACGCCTCTCACGTTCTCGTTGATTTTCACGAAGATTTCACCGTCGGAGAACTGCGCTATCTCGCAGTCCCCGAGTTCGGTTTCCAGGAACTGAGCCATTTCCTCCGCTAGAGCCCTGTTGGCCCGTCCGGCAAAGATCTTCATCTGAGACAAGTCCTTTCTCCGGCTGACCGGTCAGCAGCCGGCTCGGGGGCACAAGAAAGGGCGCTGGCTGGCTGGGGCGGGAGGATTCGAACCCCCGATGCAGGGACCAAAACCCTGTGTCTTAACCACTTGACGACGCCCCACCACTAGCCGGCACTGTGCTTCAACCCGGCACCCTCGGCATTGCTGCGATACTCCGAGAGAACCATGCTCTCGATCATATCCCTTATATCCGAACTAATCGGAAATGCAAGGTCAAAAAACGTGCCCGACTTTTTTCTGGCGTTGGGCATCTGAAGGAAGGCCCGCTTCCGCCCCTCGATTATCTTGATTCCCGTTATCGCTATGCAGTCGTCGAGGACCACGGAGGCGAAGCCCCTCAGCTTCGGTTCATCGAACGGCCGGACATTCACCGACGTGATCCGCAGGTCCGGACACTCGGACCCGATCACGGCCATCTCGGGAACACCCTGCTCGCCGCGGATCCGCCTGGCGTACTCGCGGAACACGACCCGCTCGAGGGTGTCCCTCGCCGCCTTGCCGATGGGGTGAAACACCTCGAACGCCTGCCCGTCCTTGGAGTACCTGCGGGGCATGGCCAGATACCTGCGCTTCCGCCCCTCCACTATGCGCATGGCGCGCAGGACGAAACACCCGCACAGCGTTATGCTCGCAAAGCCGATCACACGCTGCATCTCCACGGGCGAGACCCTGACGTCGGTGATCACCACTTTCTATCCGGCCTCCTCCTGCAACAACGGGACGACATGACGCTCCGACGGGGCATCCTCCCGCCTCACGAAGAGACGCTCACCCCGGCCTCCGCGAAACACGAGCGGTATGCGGCCAGGCCCTCGCTCCTGAGTCGCGCGACAACGGCGTCGGCGTCGGCGTCCTTCTCGAAGACACCGAAGACGGCCGGCCCCGAGCCGGACATGAGCGCACCGGCTGCACCCGACTCCGTCAGGCTGTCCTTGATGCCGAGAACAACCGGATACCTCTCCGCGACAAGCTTCTCGAACTTGTTATAGAGCAAGGAATTGAGTGATTTCACAGCCCCTGTTCTCGAAACCTCCTCAATTATTCTAACCCGGGCGGGGTCGCTTGTCAACCCTGTTCGCAGGGCCCCGTAAGCCCACCTGGTGCTCACCCGAACCGGAGGCACGACGACGACCAGCGGAAGCGGCGGCAGACACTCGAGCGGCGTCAGTTTCTCGCCCCTGCCCTCCCCCAGGGCGCAGCCGCCGGAGACCATGAAGGGCACGTCCGACCCGACGTCGGCGGCGGCTTCGAGGAGCTGCGCCTCGGAGAGACCGAGATCGAAGAGGAGATTGACCCCCACCAGGCTCCCCGCCGCGTCGGCGCTGCCGCCTCCGAGCCCAGCGCTGACGGGGATGCCCTTCTCGAGATCGATGTGGACCCCGCCCCGCCCGTCTCCCAGGAGCCGCCTGGCCGCGACGAGCGCCAGGTTGGTCTCGTCCCGGGGAACATCGGGGCTCCCGGTCGAGAGCGTGAAACCACCCGGGCGGCGGCTCAGGGTCATCGTGTCCGAAAGCGAGATCGAGTGGAACACCGTCTCGATGTCATGGTAGCCGTCGGGCCTTTGACCGAGGACCTCGAGATAGAGGTTGACCTTGGCATTGCAGCGGAGTCTCACGCTGTCCGATCCGCCCATGGCATCAGAGTCTACGACGTGTAGAGAACCAGGCCCGCGACGACGAGCCAGAGCACGATATCGGCGACGAGGGGCATGTCGGAAACCAGGATCTCCGAAGGGCTTCCACCCTTGCTCCTCACGATGACGAGGTTCATGTACCTGAACAGCCCGTAGACGACGAACGGCACGGTGTAGATCAGCTTGCCCGTGCTGAACTTGGCCACGGTGGCGGGCCATATGGTGTATATCGAATAGGCGATCAGCGTCGCCGCCGTGACCACCGCGATGATCGCGTCCAGGAACTCGACCGTGTAGTCGTCGAGACTCTTCCTGTGCCGGGACGCGTTTTCGGAGAGCAGGGTGATCTCATGGCGGCGCTTGTTGAAGCCGAGGAACAGCGCCAGGAAGAGCGTGCAGACCAGGAGCCACGGTGAGATAACGACGCCCGGGTCCAGGGTCTTCAGCGCCTCCACTCCCGCG
>JALGWA010000244.1 GCA_025774425.1 bacterium | reverse complement strand
GGGTCGGCACCGGCAAGGTAGAATACGATGTCCGGCCGGTGGCCATCAAGGATATCATGGACGACTCCCAGGCGGCGGAGGTAGTGATCGTCGTCCGCCCCGTCCGGAAGCCCGATGTCGAGGTCGCTCTTCTCCTTGGGCGGGTAGTTGTTCTCCTGGTGGATGGAAAAGGTGAAGACCTCGGACTCTCCGGAGAAGATACGCGCCGTCCCGTTGCCCTGGTGGAGATCGCAGTCGATCACGGCCGCGCGGGCCGCCAGGCCGTCCCGCCTCAGCCTCCGGACGGCCACGGCGACGTCATTGACGTAACAGAAGCCTTCCGCGTGATCGGCGAAGGCGTGGTGGAAGCCCCCGCCTATGTGTACGCAGGCGCCGCCGTCGAGCGCCAGGACGCCGGCTTCGATGGTGCCGCCGGCGGCGTGGAAATAGAACTCGACTATCCCGTGCGTCAGGGCCATCTCCGATCTCCGGGTCCGGTGCGTCCACCTCAAGGCCGTGAGGTCGTCGATGTAGGCGGGGGTGTGGACGAGGAGGAGATCCTCGCGTGTCGCCCGCGGCGCCTCCACGAGATCGCCCGCCGAGACTATCCCGGCCTCGAGCGCGGCCGCAAGGGTAAGGCGGTACTTGACGACGGGGAAGATATGTCCGAGGAGGTCGACATCGTATTTGGGCGACCAGACGATTCTCATATGCCGATCACCGGCCGAGCCTGAGGCCGTAGCGGACGAAGAGCAAGCCGACGACCACGAGAAAGACGCCGCACACGGCGAAGAGCATCTTGTACCAGCGTCCCACGCCGCGGCCCAGTCCCAGCGACACCAGATACGAGACGACGCTGTACCAGACCAGGTCGGAGAGCACGTGGCCGGTCACGAAGGCGGCGATGCCCTTCATGCCCATCGCCGAAGAGGCGACGATGAGGCCCGCGCCTATGCTCCCCCACCAACCGAACCAGTACGGATTGGAGACGGTCGCCGAAACGCCGAGCAGGACTGCCTTCAACCAACTTCCGGGCCGGCCTTCCCGGGCCCCGCCGGCGGCGAGGTCGAGGTCTATGGTCTTGAGGCCGCGTATCATGCCGGCGCCCATGTAGCACAGCACGGCCCCGCCGGCGACCGCTATGACCATGCGGACCGTCTTGTCGCCGATGAACGCCGACAGGCCGGCGACAAGGGCCACGGTGATCACCACCTCGGCGATGCCGTGACCCAGGGTTATGAGCGGGCCGGCCTTGGCCCCGCTCCTGCCCGTTTCCTTTATCGTCACGCTGAGGACGGGCCCGGGAACCAGGGCTCCCGACAGGCCTATGAGGAAGGATGTCCAGAATACGGCGAGAAGTCCGAGGATCTCTCCACTGCCCGCCCCCGCCCCCGCCATGTCAGACCCTGCCCGAGCGGACAGTGTCGATGAGCAGCCAGAGCCCCACCACGGCCGCGACCAGGAATCCTCCGGTGCCCAGGGCGCGGTGATAGGGAAGCGCGTCCCCGCCGAAGAGCATGATCAGGCACGAGGCCACGATGACGGCGGCGACCAGCATGCTGAACGAGATACGGCTGCTCGACTTCTCGAACTCGGCCGTCAGGCGCTCCAGGCCCAGGTGCTCGAACTCGATGCGCAGCCTGCCGGCCTTGGCGACGGCGATGAGGCCCGCCAGGTCTCCCGGAATGGAGGCGATCTGGGTGATCATATCGCCGAGGTCGGCCGTCCTCCGGCCGAGCAGCCCGGCAACCGTGTATCTCCTCCTGATCAACCTCTGCATGAAGGGCCTAGCCTCCTCGAGCATGTTGAAAGCGGGATCGAGAACCCTCCCGACTTCCTCGTACACGCCCAGCGCCTTGCCCAGGAGCATGAACTCGGTCCGTATCCTGATGCGGTACATCGTAAGGAAGGACATGATCTCCGAGATGAACTCCTTCATGTTGATCTGGCCCAGGCTCAACGTGCTGTACTTGTCCACGAGCAGCATGAGGTCCTCGACGACCTCGCGTCTCTCGGTATCGGGCGGTATCAGGCCGAGCTTCTCCAGCACTCCGACCAGCCTCGCCGGGTCCTTCTTGACGAAGCCGATGAAGAACTCCGAGAGCGCGTCCATGTCCTCCTCGGTGAGCCGTCCCACCATGCCGAAATCGACGGGCGCGATGCGGCCGTCCCTGAGGACGAACAAGTTTCCCGGGTGCGGGTCGGCGTGGAAGAAGCCGTCCTCGAGGACCTGTTTGAGCACCGCCCTCGCCCCCTTCCTCGCCACTGCCGCCGTGTCGACATCGGCCTCCCTCAGGCGGTCTATGTCCGATATCTTGATGCCGTCTATGAACTCGATTGTCAGCACGCGCGATGTCGAGTACTCGGGGTAAGTCTTCTCGACATAGACCTCCTCGCTCCCGGCGAAGTTGCGCCTGAAGACCTCGATATTCGCACGCTCGATGCCGAAGTCGACCTCGCGCTTGGTGGTGCGCCTGAACTCGCGCACGATTCCCGTGGGATCGTATCTCCTCGATTCGGGCATATGCTCCTCGAGCAGGCGGGCGATGTCCTCCAGGATCATCACGTCCACGGCGAAGGCCTCGCGCACGCCGGGCCGCTGCACCTTGACGACGACTTCCTCGCCCGTCTCGAGCCTCGCCCGGTGCACCTGGGCGATCGACGCCGAGGCGAAGGGCACCTCATCGAACGCGGCGAAGACTTCATCCAGCGGGCGCCCGAGCTCGGCCGTGATGACTTCCCTTATGGTGTCGAAGCCGAGGGGATTGACCTTGTCCTGGAGCTTGGCGAGCTCCCTGGAGTACTCGGGCGGAAAGAGATAGGACCTCGTGCTCAGCGTCTGGCCGAGCTTTATGAACGTCGGGCCGAGCGCCTCGAGCGCCAGCCGGAGCCGCTCCGGGCCCGTCCTCACCCTGCCGACGGGCCTCCGGAGAGCGGCCTTGAGGTGGAGCGGCAGGTGGGCGCGCGCGAGCACCTCGTCGAAGCCGTACCTGGCGAGTACGACCGAGATGTCCCGGAAGCGCTTCAGCCGCTGCAGCCTGCGCTGGATGCTGAAAGTGGGCACCGCTGATCTGTCCTGTCCCGGCCGGGGCCTTCCCCTAACCGGCCTTCTTTCCGCCGCCCTTCTCCAAGTCGGCTATTCTCGCCTTCAGCTCGGTGATCTCGGCCTTGAGCTTCTCGATTTCCTCCGTGCCCCTCAGCTTGCTGCCGATTGCCTCTATGCGCTCGTCTACGAGATTCTTGAGGTCCGCCGTGGCCTTCTGGGCCTTCCTCTGGAGCTCGTCGATGGTCTCGGCCCTGTCGGCCGCCGCCACTTCGCCGCGCTTGATGGCCTCGTCCACCCACTCCTCGATCTTCTCCCTGGTTATGCTGGCGGCACCCAGACCGAAGTTCATGACACTCTTCAAGAACGACATCTCCTTTACCTCCTTCCGTGCATCCGGCAGCTCCCACCCACACCATAGACCAAAGCCCCGCCCCAGGCAAGCTCTATGCGCTGCATCCGCGGATTCAAACGCGTGCTGGCGCCGCGTTGTTCCCGGCGGCCCTCCGACTATGTAACGCAGTCGGGGCAGCGGAATCGGAAGCGTGCCTGAACACAGCCGGCGGCGCCCCCCACTCGTCCCACGGGGCGGGCGCCCCGGTCTCCAT
>JALGWA010000243.1 GCA_025774425.1 bacterium | reverse complement strand
ACCGGCCTGGCCGTGCACCGGTCGCGGCCGGCGAAGCGTCCGGGACGGCATACCCGGCTCAGTGGCGCCGGGCCGCCGTCACTCCTCGGCCCCGACCGCCTCGCCGGCTTCCTGGGCCGCGGGCGCGGGCGGGCCGCCCTTGCGCTCCCTCCACTTCTTGAGAGCGCCGGCCTTGCTGAGAATGCTGCGGGCGCCCTCCGACATCTGCGCGCCACGCTCCAGCCACTTGAAGAGTTTCTCCTCGTCCACGGTGATCTCATACGGTTGGGCCGTGGGATTGTAATGCCCGAGCGAGTCGAGGTAGGCGCCGTCACGCCTGTTCCGCGAATCCATCACCACCACTCTGTAGAAGGGCTTCCTCTTCCCGCCCATTCTCTTGAGCCGGATCTTGACTGCCATTCAGTTTCACCTCCGCATTCGGTCCCGGCCTATCCGGTCAGAAAAGACCTCATAAGACCGCCCAGTTTTCCCTTTCTCATTCTCTTGAAGACCTTCCTGACCTCCTGGAAGTCCTTGAGCAACCGGTTCACGTCCTGAACCCTGGTTCCGCTTCCCGCGGCGATGCGCCTGCGCCTGCCCCCGTCGATGATGTCGGGCCTCAGGCGCTCTTCCCTCGTCATCGAGCTTATCATAGCTTCTACCCTGCCCATGGCCTTCTCGTCAAGGTTAATCCCCTTCATCTTCGACATGCCGGGGATGAGGCCCACGATGTCCTCCAGGGGGCCCATCTTCCTCACCTGCCTTATCTGGTCCAGGAAATCCTCGAGGGTGAAGGTCTCCTGGAGCATCTTCTTCTGGAGCCTCGCGGCTTCCTTCTCGTCGATGGCCTCCTGGGCCTTCTCGACCAGCGTGAGCACGTCGCCCATGCCGAGAATGCGGGATGCCATGCGCTCCGGGTGGAACACCTCCAGGGCGTCCAGCTTCTCGCCCACGCCTATGTAGCGGATGGGCGCTCCGGACACCGCCTTGATGGAGAGCGCCGCGCCGCCGCGCTCGTCGCCGTCCATCTTGGTGAGGATCACCCCGTCGATGCCCAGCGCCGACGAGAACTCCGATGCTATGGTGACGGCGTCCTGGCCGGTCATGCCGTCGGCGACGAGCATGGTCTCATGGGGCCGGGCGGCCGCCTTGATCGCCTTGACCTCCTCCATCATCTCTTCGTCGACGTGCAGCCTGCCGGCCGTGTCGATGATGGCGAAGTCCAGGGCCCGCCGGCGCACGACCTCCAGCCCGCGCGTCGTTATGGCCGCCGCGTCCCGCTCCTCCTTGTCGTAATAGACATCTACGGGCACGGACGCCGCGAGCGTCTCCAGCTGCTCGACGGCCGCCGGCCGGTAGATGTCCGCCGCGATGAGGAGCCCCCTCTTGCCCTTGGCGACGAGGCGCCCGGCCAGCTTCGCGGCCGCCGTGGTCTTGCCCGAGCCCTGCAGGCCGACGAGCATGATCACGGTCGGGGGGGCGGACGAGAGGGCTAATTCCCTGGCGTCCTCGCCCATGATCCCGACGAGCTCCTCGTAGACTATCTTGACGAACTGCTGGCCCGGCGTGATGCTGGCCAGCACTTCCCTGCCCAGGGCCTTGGCCTTGACGTCCTCGGTGAAGCGCTTGACGACCTTGTAGTTGACGTCGGCCTCGAGCAGGGCCAGCCGGACGTCCTTCAAGGCGTCGGTGACGTTCTTTTCGGATATCTTGCCCAGACCCCGCACCTTCTTGAGGGCAAGGTCCAGCTTTTCACTCAGCTCGGAGAACATAGTCGACCCCAGGCGTGCGAATAGGCCAAAACCGCCCCAGGCGGCTTGACTTAAGGCGAAAACGTCGTTTTTCGAGGGTTTATGTTAACAGGATTACCCGGGGGGCGCAAGCGGAAATGCGCTCGTGTCCCCCCTCTTCCCGAGGCCCCTCAGCCCCGCGCGCGCTATCTCCCGCACGGCCCGGCCCGGGTCGCCGCTCTTGAAGACGGCGGCGCCCGCGACCAGGATGTCGCAGCCGGCCCACGCGGCCACCTCGGCGGTCTCGGCGTTGACGCCCCCGTCCACCTCGATCTCGAACTCCCAGCCCCGCTCCGCGCGGAGGTCGTAGAGGGCGCGGATCTTGGGAACGACCTCGCGCATGAAGGCCTGCCCGCCGAAGCCCGGGTTCACGGTCATCATGACGACGAGGTCGCAGGCGGCGAGGACGTCGTCGAGGCCCTCGAGGCCCGTCGCAGGGTTCACCGCCACCCCCGGCCTGGCGCCCAGCGCCCTCGCCTCCTCCAGGAGCGGCCCGGCCTCGCCGACGGCCTCGACGTGGAAGGTGACGTAGTCCGAGCCCGCCTCTACGAACCTGTCGAGGTAGCGGTGCGGCTCGGAAATCATGAGGTGCACGTCGAGATCGCTGGACGCGAGTCTCTTTATGGCGCCGACCATCATGGGGCCGAAAGTGATGTTGGGGACGAAGTGGCCGTCCATGACGTCGATGTGAAGCAGGTCGACCCCGGCCTCCTCCACCCGCTTGATCTCCGAGGCTAGGTCCGCGAAGTCGGCCGACAGGAGCGACGGCGCGACCCTCACCCTGTCTGTGTCCACGTCCTACCTCTCCTTGACGCTCGAGGAAACGAAGAGAGTGACCGTGTCGCCTCTCGAGACCACAGCCCCCCTCGGCGGCCTGTGAAGCACGACATAGGCCTTGAGAGGATTGAGGTCATCGTCCAGGGACGATTGTTTCACATAGAGGCCCAGCCCTTCAAGACTCAACTTGACCGTGAGGGCCCGTTTGCGCCTGAGGTCCGGCAGCACGACCTTGGTCGGTGCGGCGCCCTTGCTGACGAGCAGGTTGACGCGGCTGCCGCTTACGACGGTCACCCCGGGCAGGGGTTCGGTGCCCACGACCTCGTCCGGATACGACCTTCCCGTCGAGACCCGGGACACCTCCCCGACCTCGAGCCCGGACCTCTCGATCATGATGCGCGCCGCCCTGAGCGTTCTGCCGAGGCAATACGGCACGTCCTCGTACTCGCCGCCCTTGCTCAACGTGACCCGCACCTTCCTGCCGCGCTTGACCACCTTGCCCGGCAGGGGGTCCTGCTCGGCGACCGTGCTCTCGGGGTACTCGACCGAGTAGGCGTTCCTGCGGAACTCGTAACGGAGACCTCTTTCCGAGAGCGCGTTCCTCGCCGCAGCCTCGGTGAGTCCCCTTACATCCGGCACGGTGACCTCGCGCCCACCGACGAAGAGCAGCATGCCGAAGTTGATGGCCGCCGCGGTGCCCACGACGACGGCCGCCGCGACGAGAAGGAACTTCACGAGTTTCTTCATCACGCTCCGCCTATGCCTATCTCTTCCTCAGCCTTGCACCGAAGAGCCCGTCGACGCCGTGCACATGCGGCAGGGTCTGCATCATGCCATGTTTATAGACGACTGCATCGGGCACAAGGCCACTTATATCTTCGAGGTCGGCCGCGCCCGATCCCGCGATGACGGCCTCGACGACCTCCTCGTTCTCCTCGGGCTCTATGCTACACGTGCTGTACACGAGAACGCCACCCCTTTTGACGGCCTCCAGCGCCCCCGCGAGGAGGTCCTTCTGGTAGGCCGCCATTCTGGCGATGTCGGCTTCGCGCTTGGTCCAGCGGAGGTCCCATTTGCGCGCGAGCACGCC